>JBBTLC010000031.1:0-5598 GCA_038068875.1 Deltaproteobacteria bacterium | reverse complement strand
ACCCTTTGAGCGACCAGCAGATAGCGGAAAAACTAAAGGAGGCGCGGATAATCCTGGCGAGGCGTACGGTCGCGAAGTACAGGGAGGAACTCGGGTTTCTTTCTTCAAGCGCGAGGAAGTCCCATTATTAGGAGTTCATTAAACAGCCATAACAATAAAAACTAAGGAGCCAAGAAGATGCAGGTTACAGTTACCTTTAGACACATGGATTCAACGGAAGCCTTGAGGAGTTACGCCGAAGAAAAATCGGAAAGGTTCGCGAAGTATCTGGTCGAGCCGGCGGAGATACACTGGTTTCTCTCGGTGGAAAAGATACGCCATACGGCGGAAGCCACGATAGCGGCGAAGGATGTTTCCATAAAGGCCTGCGAGGTCGCGGAGGACATGTACTCAGCCATAGACATGGCGCTTGAGAAGTTAGAGAAGCAGGTAAGGAAGCACAAGGAGAAGGTCAAAAACCATAAGCTCGGAGATACCGAAGCCACGATGTACCCGCCGGCCGACGTTTACAAGGGCGAGCCGCAACCGCCCCGCATAATAGAGACGGAAAATATGTTCGTGAAGCCCATGTCAGTTGACGAGGCTACGCTCCAGTTGGGCGTAAGCAAGGGGAATTTTCTCGTGTTTACGGATTCCGCCACGAGCCGCATAAACGTCCTTTACAGGCGCGGCGACGGCGACTTCGGCCTGATAGACGCGCGGGTAAAGTAGGGTTACCCCCTTTATTTGACAGGCGGGACGCCTGTCCTACAGGGGGGATGGGGGGATTAAGGGTTTGGAATTTGAAGGGGCAGGCTTTTAATGAGGATTTCCGATGTCCTGAGCAAGGACTTGATAATGACGGACTTAAAGGCCCGGACGAAGATGGAATTGCTTGAGGAGATGTCCTTTGAGATGTCTTGCCGCGTTGACGGGCTTAACAGGGCAAAGATTTTGGAGGCTCTGCTTGAGCGCGAGAAACTCGGCTCGACCGGCATCGGGCACGGGGTCGCGATACCTCACGCGAAACTTAAAGGCATAGATTCGATAGTTGTGGCCTTCGGCAGAAGCAAGCTTGGCGTTCCTTTTCAGTCCATGGACGGGAAACAGGTGCATCTCTTTTTTTTGATAATCGCGCCGGAGAATTCCACGTCCGCTCATCTTAAGGCGCTCGGCGGCATATCGAGGCTTCTTTTAGATTCGGAATTCAGGCAGAAACTCATTAAGGCGGAAACGGCCGAAGAATTGTCCGGCCTTATAAGAGAAGAGGAAGATAAGGCTTTGAAGGTTGCGGGCATGCCGTAGCCCTGCACCACTTTTCGGCACGGAGTCATCAGTTGCCATACATGTGCCGTAACGAAAAGTGGTGCTGGGCGTAACCCTCAAAGCGTTTATGACTATGGGCATAAAAATAAGAGAACTTATAGGCCAGAGGGCGCTCGAACTCGCGTGCGTAGGCGGAAAAAAGGGCCTTTCCGGCAAGATATCCTCTTCGAGGATACAGAAGCCGGGGCTTCTTCTAACCGGACTTCTCGGCGATATGCTCCACGCCGACAGGGTGCAGATACTGGGCGCCGCGGAAATCGGGTATCTTAAAAGCCTCAGTGAAAGGGATTTCAAGAAAGTCTTAGGCATATTCGCGGAACTAAAGGCGCCGGCCCTTATCGTCACGAGGGGGCTTAAGGCGCCTTCCTTACTCAAGAAGTTCGCCGACAAAGAGGCGATGCCGCTTCTTTCCACCCCCCTGCAGTCGTCTATTTTCATTGAAAGGCTCATAAGGTTTCTCGAGGAAAAGCTCGCGCCGACGGTTCTCATGCACGGGGTTTTGGTGGACGTCTTGGGCATGGGCATACTCATGACCGGTAAAAGCGGCATAGGTAAAAGCGAGTGCGCGTTGGACCTCGTATCGAGGGGTTACAGGCTCGTGGCGGACGACGTCGTCATAGTAAAGAAGACATACCCCTCCATCCTTTTCGGCATGGCCCACGTGAGACTCCCTTACCATATAGAGGTAAGGGGAATCGGCATAGTAAACATAAAGGACCTTTTCGGAATAACGGCCATAAGGGAAAAGAAACAGATGGATTTGGTGGTTACGCTCGTCAACTGGGATCCGAAGGGCGATTACGAAAGGCTCGGCTTCGAGGAAAAGACGATAGATATACTCGGCGTTAATCTGCCGCACCTTACGATACCGGTAAGTCCGGGACGAAGCGTGGCGACCATAGTCGAGGTGGCGGCGAGGAATCAGATACTTAAGATTATGGGACATCATTCGGACTTCGGCATGTTGGAAAACCTCACGGCTCCCGCGGACAAGGCCGTCCGCCTGAGGCGGAGCAAAAAATGAAGGAAATGAAGGATATACGCCTCGTAGTGATAAGCGGGCCTTCAGGGGCCGGCAAGAGCACGGCGATAAAGGTGCTCGAAGACCTGGGTTTTTTTTGCGTGGACAACATGCCGGTTACGCTTCTTCCGAAGTTTCTTGAACTACTCGGCGAGACCGAGGGCATAACTAAAGTGGCGGCGGTCGTGGACGTGAGGGAGAGGGAATTTTTAAGGGAGTTTCCGTCCATATTCAACGAGATAAGGAACTTGGGCTACAAGGTGGAACTCGTGTACCTCGACGCCTCGGACGAATCGCTCGTGAGGAGATTCAGCGAGACGCGGCGGAGGCACCCCATAGATAACGTGGACTCGCCTCTTCAAGGCATAAAGGCCGAGAGGGAGCTTCTGCGCGAGATAAGGGCGAGCGCGGACATGATCGTGGATTCCACCAACTATAACGTCCACGAATTGAAAGTCCATCTGAAGGAACATTTTTCGCAACCCTTAAGCAGGGAAAAGATGACCATAAATCTGATTTCTTTCGGTTACCGTCACGGCATACCGGGCGAAGCGGACATCGTCATGGACGTGCGGTTTTTGTCGAATCCCCACTTCATGATTGAGCTCAGGGGGCTGAACGGCAAGTATAAAGAGGTCAGGGAGTTCGTGTTTTCCAAGAAGGAGGCCGTGGAGTTCATCGAGAGGTTCGGCGCCTTGATGAATTTCCTTATTCCTCTTTACGGGAGGGAAGGTAAATCCTACCTTACGGTCGCCATCGGATGCACCGGTGGCAAGCATCGCTCCGTGGCCATAGTGGAGAGGCTCAAGGCCGATATGCCGCACGAGTTCTGTGTTTTGAAGGCCAGACACCGCGATATGGATAAGATCTAAAGACCGTTATCGTTAATAGGTGGACGGTTTGTGAGACCCTGAAACAAGTTCAGGGTGACAAAATAGTATATTTTTATGTCATGCTGAACTTGGTTCAGCATCTATCTTTTACCGATAACGGTAACGGATAACCGACGAGGCAGTCATGATAAATGCCATAATAATAACGCACGGGGAATTCGCGACGCAAATCGTAAAGGCGGCTAAAGCGATAGTAGGCTCTGCCGACGGCGTTATCGCGCTCGGCATAGACGAAGGCGAGGGCACCGACGAGTTGCGGGAGAGGCTTAAGGCGGCTTTGGAAGACTTGAAAAAGGAGGGCGGAGTAATAATATTCACCGACATGTTCGGCGGAACGCCGACCAATGTCGCGTTGCCTTTTATCGAGGACGGGGCAGTGGAGATAATAACGGGCGTGAACCTGCCCCTTGTCATAAAGTTTTTGAACAATCGCGGCGATTACAATATTAAAGATCTCGCCGCGATGCTTTTCGACTACGGGCAAAAAAGCATCGTAAAGGCCGGCGATATGCTCAAGGGTAAAATCCAATGATAGCTCTCGTAAGGGTGGACGACAGGTTGCTTCACGGGCAGGTATTGGCCGCCTGGGTGCCGTTCACGAAGGCCGATATGCTGGTCGTCGCTTCCGACGAGGCGGCCTCCGACAGCGTGCTTAAGGGCGCGATAGAGAGCGAGGCCGACGGCGAGGGGTTAAGGGTGGTTGTGGAGTCGGTGAGAGACGTTGCGAAGGATACCGCCGCAGGCGCGTTCGAGAAAAACAGGGCCATGTTCATAGTGAATTGCCTCAAAGACGCGATGAGGCTTTACGAAGAAGGTTTCAAGTTCGCCTCTCTTAACATAGGGAACATCCACCATAAGACGAACGGCAGGGTCGTTACCCGCTCTGTCATACTCGACGACGAGGACGAGCGTGTAATAGAGAGGTTCGAAGGCATGGGCGTGAATATAGACATAAGGGATATTCCGACAAAGCCGGCCGTGCCTTACGCGAGAAGGGCGGGATAGATCGTGGCGCCGGAGAAATCATGCATGGAGATAAATAACGTTTTCGATAAAGAGTTCGTGATAAAGAACAGACTCGGCCTTCACGCGAGGGCCGCCGCCCATTTCGTGCGTCTTGCCGGAAACTTCGACTCCGAGATATTCATCGAGAAAGACGGGCAGGAGGTAAACGGCAAAAGCATCATGGGGGTGCTCATACTTGCCGCCGGCTGCGGCTCGAAGATAAAGCTCAGGGCCGAGGGCAGTGATGCCGAGGCCGCGGTCATGGCGCTCGGAGAACTCGTTAACAGGGGTTTTGATGAAGACGATTGACGAAAAAGAAGTCATCTTGATGCGCGGGTCGGGCGTTTCCTCCGGAATCGTCATAGGGAAGGTTTTCCTTATGGACAGGCGAAGGGCGGAGGCCGCGGAGTACCGCCGTTTGGACGAGGAATCGATAGATTCCGAGGTAGAGAGGTTTAAAAAGGCCGTAGAGCAGTCCCGCGACCAGCTCCTTAACATCAGGAAAAAGCTCTCGGGGGAGGAAAAGGGCAAGGAGCATCTCGGCATAATAGACGCCTACCTTTTGATGCTCAAGGACCAGATGCTCATAAACGACACGATAAAACTCGTGAGAAAAGAGCGCGTGAACGCCGAATGGGCGCTTAAGTCCGTGCTTAAGGACATCAGGGTTTTTTTCGACAAGATGGACGATCGGTATTTCAAGGAACGGAGTTCCGATATAGAGCACATAGTCGACCGCATCATAGTGAACCTTTCCGGGGAAAAGGACGCGGTCATAGCCGACATAAAAGAGCCTTCCGTGGTGGTTGCCCACGACCTCTCTCCGACCGACACGGCGCAGATGGTAAAGGGTAACGTCCTTGCCTTTCTGACCGACATAGGCGGCAAGACCTCTCACACGGCGATAATGGCGCGGTCTTTGGAGATACCGGCCGTTGTGGGTATCGAGAACATAACGAGGAGGGTGAGGAGCGGCGATACCGTCATAGTGGACGGCATGACCGGGGCGGTCATCATAAATCCCTCGGAAAGCGTCATAAACGTTTACGAAAAAAGACGGAAGCGTTACGAGAAGTACAATAAGACGCTCCACCATTACAGGAACCTTCCGGCGGAAACCATTGACGGAAGGCGCATAAACCTATTCGGCAACATGGAGCTTGCCGAGGAGATGCCGTCACTCGCGAGCCACGGCGCGGAGGGCATAGGGCTTTACAGGAGCGAGTTCCTCTACATGAACAGAAGCGACCTGCCGACCGAAGAGGAGCACTACGCCGCGTACAGGCACGTCGCGAAAAAGATGTCCCCGCGGCTCGTTACAATAAGAACCCTCGACATAGGCGGGGACAAGTTTCTCTCTCACGTCGAGACGGC
>JBBTLC010000030.1:0-1296 GCA_038068875.1 Deltaproteobacteria bacterium | reverse complement strand
GGGGAGAGGGTAGGGTGAGGGGCATAGGCAGGTCTTATGGCTAAAACGGTCGTGATAATAGGTGCCCAGTGGGGCGACGAGGGCAAAGGAAAGATCGTTGACATGCTCGCATCCGAGGCGGACGTGGTCGTCCGGTTTCAGGGCGGCAATAACGCCGGCCACACGGTTTACGTCGGGGGCGACAAGACCGTGCTTCACCTGATACCCTGCGGCATACTCTATCCGGGAAAGACCTGCGTCATAGGGAACGGAGTCGTCATAGACCCCGCCGTGCTCCTATCCGAGATAGAAGAACTTTCCAAAAGAAACGCCTTCCGTCACGAAGACCTTCTCATAAGCAAGGACGCGCACGTCATAATGCCGTATCACAAAAAACTCGACATCGCGAAAGAAAGGCTTCGCGGCAAGAATAAAATCGGCACCACGGGCCGCGGCATAGGCCCCGCGTACGAGGACAAGATATCGCGTTGCGGCATAAAATGCTCCGACCTTCTCCGCGAGGAAGACTTCAGGCGAAAGCTCAAGAGTAACCTCCTCGAAAAAAACCACTACATAACGACCATCCTCCACGAAGACGGTTTTCACATGCACGAGGTCTATAACGAATACCAGGAATTGAGCCGCAAGATCGGGCGTTACGTAACCGACACGTCCTTATTCCTCGATAACGCGATAAGAAGCGGAAAGAAGATTCTTTTCGAAGGAGCGCAAGGCTCTCTCCTCGACATTGACCTCGGCACGTACCCGTTCGTCACGTCCAGCAATACGGTGGCGGGACAGGCCGCCACCGGAAGCGGCATAGGGCCGACGAAGATAGACACGGTCATAGGCGTCACAAAGGCCTACGCGACAAGGGTCGGCGAGGGGCCGTTCCCATCCGAGATAACCGGCGAAGAGGGCGAGAAACTCCGCGAGGTCGGAGAGGAATACGGAGCCACGACCGGACGCCCGAGGCGGTGCGGCTGGCTTGATATCGTCGCATTGAGATACGCGGTCCGCATAAACGGGCTCGAAGGCCTCATAATGACGAAGTTAGACGTCCTGGATAACGTAAAAGAAATAAAGGTCTGCACCTCTTACAAGCATGAAGGCAAAACCATAAGCGACTTTCCGTCCGAGACAAGCATACTTTCCGAATGCGAGCCTGTGTATGAAACCTTCCCCGGCTGGATGACCCCGACTCAGAGCGTAAAGGACTTCGACAAGCTCCCGCAAAACGCGAAACTCTACGTAAAAAAAATAGAGGAACTCTCCGGCGCGCCGGTTATCATGGTGTCGGTCGGCAAGGAGAGAAAA
>JBBTLC010000029.1:0-3251 GCA_038068875.1 Deltaproteobacteria bacterium | reverse complement strand
TTGGCGAGACCCGCGCTCGAAAGCGCGCCGCGCCCCGCCCTTACCCCTCCGGCGAGGGAAAGTGCTCCAAGAATTAGAAATCCGGTGAGGTCTTTGCTTTTTATGACGCCCATGGTTTTAAGCAGCCCTATGGCCACGGGCAGGTCGAAACTCGTGCCTTCTTTTTTTAAATCCGCGGGAGCGAGGTTTACCGTAATCTTTCCGTCGGGGAACTCGTAGCCGGAGTTTTTTATTGCCGATCTGACGCGCTCCCTGCTTTCCTTGACCGCGTTATCCGGAAGCCCGACGGTCGAAAAATAAGGCAGGCCCCGCGAGAGGTCAACCTCCACCTCAACCACATTTGCGTCAACCCCTATTATGCTCGTTGTGAAAATCCTGGCAAGCATCCCTCTAAACCTCCTACTAACGATTATATGTAGCACCTACAGAGCGTCAGAACAAAGCAGGGGGCACCCCGATGTAACATCGGGGTCGGGCACGGGGCACCCATCCAACGGATGGGTCGGCGTATTTTTACATACGCCGCAATGACGAATCGAGGATCAACGCCGGGGTACTCCGCCTTAGGCGGACAAAGCGTGGGTCGCGCAAAGTTATAACGCTCTGTATAGTCAGTATATCTTGGTAACGCCCATCTCCTGATTAGGCCCGCCGTTCAAGACCTTCACGACCGAGACGTTGTCGTCGAAATAATCTATTATGTTCAAGCACCCGTAGTCCTGCTCTATGCGGAAAAAGTTCGAGAGGTCGAGCCCCATGGCCTCGCACAAAACTACCCTGTTCACCCCGCCGTGCGCTATTATAAGGACGCTTTCTCCTGTATGGGACGAAACAATGCCTCCCACGGCGGGCATCACGCGGAGCCTCAAGTCCTCGAGCGTTTCTCCGCCGAAGACCTTCTCGCTCGCGAGAGACCTGAAACTAAAACGGCTGTCCTCCGGATATTTTACGACGGCCTCCTCGCGCGTCAAGCCCTCCCACCTTCCGAGGTGAAGTTCCCGCAAGGCGCTTAAGCGCAGGCGCGGAACGCCGAGCCTTTCGCCTATTATATCCGCCCCGCGGCTCGCCCTCATGAGGTCGCTCGAATAAACTCCTCTTAACGGCTTGGAGGACAGAAACCCAGCCAGGCTCTCCATCTGGCTTACGCCCGTTTCGGTTATGTCAACGTCAGAGTGACCGTTATAACGGAACTCGTCGTGCCCCATGACCTGCCCGTGACGGGCAAGATAAAGCCTTGTCGAATTTACCTTCAAAAATCTATCCCCTTCCTCGCCAAAACGCCCTCGTCATAAGGGTGTTTTATCTTTAGCATCTCGGTCACGTAATCGGAAATTCTGACGAGTTCCGGCGGAGCGTCCCTTCCCGTAAGCGCTACCTCAAGCCCTTCCGGACGCCCGTCGAGGAACGATACGACCTCGTTAACGCTCAAAAACCCCTCGTTCATCGCGCCCATTATCTCGTCCAAGACCAAAAGGCCGAACCCCTCGCCTGCCCTTGCCTTCGCGATCTCGAACATCTCCCTTACGCTTTTTCCCACGGCTTTGCGGTCAGTTGAGTTGCCCGTAAAATAAGGATGTCTCGCGTCTTGGCGCAAAAGCTCGATTGAACTTATATGGTTTCTTATCATGTCCTTTTCTCCGGACGGGTCTTTCTCGGGCTTGAAGAACTGAACTATGAGGACTCTCATGCCGGCGCCAGCGGCCCTAAGGGACAACCCGAAGGCGGCGGTCGTCTTGCCCTTGCCGTCGCCGGTATATACGTGCACGCGGCCTCTTCTTGAGGTTCCCCCCTTTTTCAAAGGGCTGGGTTCCCGTTGCCGCGAAGCATTGCAACGGGAAGTGGGGGGGATTTCGGAATTGCCTGTATTCGGTTTCTCTTGAGTTTTCACTTTTAAACCCCGCGCCCGGCCTAATCCGAAAAAGATTTTATGAATTTATTTCTTTTCGGATGTCTGAGCTTTCTTATGGCCTTTGCCTCTATCTGGCGCACCCTTTCGCGCGTAACGTTAAAATGCGCTCCGACTTCTTCGAGCGTGTAATCGGTATCGGTGCCTATGCCGAACCTCATGCGGAGTATCTTCTCTTCCCTCGGAGAAAGGGTTGAAAGCACCTCTCCCATGCATTTTACGAGATTCGCGCTTAAAAGCGAATCGGCCGGGGAAATGGCGTTCATGTCGGCTATGAACTCGCCGAGAAGAATGCCGTCGTCGTCTCCTACGGGCGTTTCGAAAGAGACCGGGTCGCGCGCTATCTTAAGGGCCTTTTTCACCTTGTCCGGAGAAAGCCCCATGGCCGCGGCTATCTCTTCCGCGGCAGGCTCGCGTCCGTTTTGCTGGACGAACTGCCTCGAGACGCGGCTAAGCCTGTTAATCGTCTCGGTCATATGCACGGGTATGCGTATGGTCCTCGACTGGTCGGCTATGGCCCTCGTTACGGCCTGCCTTATCCACCACGTCGCGTAAGTGGAAAACTTATATCCTCTTTTATACTCGAACTTATCGACCGCCCTCATAAGCCCCATGTTGCCTTCCTGCACAAGATCGAGAAAATGCAGACCCTTATTGACGTACCTTTTGGCGATGCTCACCACAAGCCTGAGGTTGGACCTTACGAGCACGTCTTTCGCCATGTCGGCGTTCCGCCGCAGTTGCTTCATCCGCTTTACGGCGTCGAAGATCCCTTTGCAACCTAACCCCATGACCCTTTCGATTGAGTTAAGCGCTTTTTTAAGCCTTTGAATCTCCTTCGAACGCTCCGAATACGGCTTTTTACCGGCCGAGGTCGCAGCCTTTTTTTTCTTGCCCTTCGCAGGCGCGCCGGTTAACCCCCGGATGGAGATGAGCCTTCGTTTAAGCCTCTTCGCCAGGGCGGCATTCGCCATAATCCGCCTCGACACGCTCTCCGTCAAATCCGAGTTCTTCGCGATATCGTCTATAAGGCGAAGCAACCGCGGCGCGAGCCGGTCCGCCTCAAGCGGGCCGGCCGGGGGTCTTTTTACGGCAGCGCCCTTGCCGCAAAGGCGCCGGGCTTCTTTTATGTTCTTAAGAAGTTTTTCTCTCTCGCGCTCGTCGTCTTCGGAAAGAGATTCTCTTTCCGCGAACCTAAGGCCGAGCAAATTAAGTTCCTCGATAAATAAAGGGGTCTTCAGGAACTCGCGTATCAACCCGTGCCGGGCCGACTCTATGGTCTTGGAAAGCTCGACCTCCTCGTCCTTCGTGAGGAGATACTCGCCGCGCATCTCGCGGAAATAAC
>JBBTLC010000028.1:0-1220 GCA_038068875.1 Deltaproteobacteria bacterium | reverse complement strand
ACTCCACCCCGTATTCCTTCCACCTCTTAGTGACGAGTTCGATTATGGAGGAATCCATCTCGATTTTTCTGCCCCACTCCCGCGTGGTTTCAGGACGAATCTTATTCGTGGCGTCTATGCCGAGCTTGCTTCCCAATCCGTCTTTCGGGGACGAAAAATCAAGGTAATCAATCGGGGTGTCTTCTATTATCGTCATGTCCCTTTTCGGGTCAACCCTCGTAGATAGCGCCCAGACCACGTCGTTCCAGTCATGCACATTTATATCCTCGTCAACCACTATCACGTACTTGACGTATAGGAACTGCTTCAACATTCCCCAAAAACCCATCATTACCCTTTTCGCGTGGCCGGGGTATTCCTTTTTAATCGACACGATTGCTATCCTGTAAGACACTGCCTCCATTGGAAGAGAAAAATCAACGACCTCCGGAAAATACAGTTTAAGGGTAGGCAGGAATAGCGTGTTCAAAACAGTGCCTATGACTGCGTCCTCCTTCGGAGGACGTCCCGTTATTGTGGTAAGATAAATCGGGTTTTTCCTGTGGGTTATGGCCTTAAGGTGAAATACCGGAAACTTCTCGACACTGTTATAATATCCCGTATGGTCGCCAAAAGGACCTTCGGGCAAAGTGTCGCCGTGGCGTATCTCTCCCTCCAAAATAATCTCCGCGGTCGCGGGGACTTTAAGGGGAATAGTCTTGCACTCCACAAGCTCGGTTGCCTTTTTCCTCAATACCCCGGCGAAGTGATATTCACCCACGTCTTCCGGCAGAGGCGTAACGGCCGCTATGGTCGTGGCGGGCTCGCACCCTATGGCAATGGCCACGGGCATTGGTTTACCTGTCTTTTGCCACATTGCCTCGTGCTTTGCCCCGCCCCTTTGCTTGAGCCATCTCATTATGGCGCGTTTTTTATCGACATATTGCATCCTGTAAACCCCGACGTTGTAAGGCCCTCCGTCGGGGGCCTGAGTAACGACAAGGGGCCAGGTGATAAGAGGGGCAATATCATCGGGCCAGCACTTTATTATCGGAAACTTGGAGAGGTCGGCGTCGTCTCCGGTTATTATCACCTCCTGACACGGGCCGCTCCAGAGAGTTTTCGGGCCGAGAGTCAGGATGGAACTGAAAACCGGTATGTTTTTAAGGGCCTCCCAAATGCCTTCCGGAGGCTTGGGCCTCTGCAAAAACGCTATGAACTCTCCGACCTTCTTTAACTCT
>JBBTLC010000027.1:0-3407 GCA_038068875.1 Deltaproteobacteria bacterium | reverse complement strand
TTCTCAGCCCTGAAGGGCTGAGCTACAAAAAAAATCCCGCAACCTCTCCGGTTCGCGGAAATGATTGCGGGCAATAACGGTAGGGGCACGATGCATCGTGCCCCTACGAAGGGTTTTCCGCGAACCCGCAACCGGCGTACTACTTAGCCGTTGCCTGAGTTTCCTGAGGCTTAATCCTGGCGGCCTTGCCTTTGAGACCCCTTAAATAATAAAGCCTCGCCTGCCTTACCTTGCCTCTTGACTTGACCACTATCGAATCTATGGACGGGCAATGAAGCGGAAACGTCCTCTCCACCCCTACGCCGTAGGACATCTTTCTTACCGCGAAGGTGGAGCCCATGCCGCCGCGCTTTTTGCTTATCACAACGCCCTCGAAGGCCTGTATCCTTTCCTTGTCTCCTTCCTTTATCTTCACGCTCACGATTACGCTGTCGCCGGGCCTGAAGTCGGGAAGATCCGTCCTCATGTGTTCTTTTTCAATGTCGCTTATGATACCCATAAAAACCTCCGATTATCTTTAAAAGAAATACCGAAAAATACAGACTAATAAGATTACTACGATTAGGCGCCCTTCGTCAACTCTTTTATTAACTCCCTGTCTTCTTCCGTGAGCGCGGCCGATTCGAGAAGCTCCGGGCGCGACCGAGTGGTTTCTCTAATGCTCTCCCGCCTCCGCCACTTTCTTATCTCAGCGTGGTTTCCGGAAAGAAGCGTATCAGGAACCTTCATGCCCCGGAACTCCTCGGGCCTCGTGTACTGGGGATACTCCAAAAGCCCTTCGGAAAAGGATTCCTCGATTAAAGACCCCTCTGCTCCCAATACCCCGGGAACAAACCTCGATACGCCGTCTATGACGCAAAGCGCCGCAGGCTCTCCCCCTGAAAGCACGTAATCGCCGATTGAGACCTCCTCGTCAACGAACGCCTTGACCCTCTCGTCTATGCCCTCGTACCTTCCGCAAACTATTATGACGTTATCGACAACCGAAAGCCCTCTCGCCTTCGCCTGGTCGAATCTCGCGCCGCGCGGGCTCAAAAGGATAACCCTGCAAGAGCCGGAACTCTCTTTCTTGGCGGCCTCGATGGAATTTACGATAGGTGGAACCTTCATCACCATGCCGCACCCGCCTCCGTACGGCGCGTCGTCCGTTATCCGGTGCTTGTCTTCAGCCGGCACGAAGTCGCGGATGTTGTAGACCAAGACCTCTATCAAGCCCTTTTCGATCGCTTTGCCGATTATGCTTTGCTTAAGGGGCGATTCGAAAAAAAGAGGAAAAAGCGTCAACACGCGGAACTTCACTCTATTCGCCCTTCCCTTCGTCCGCCTCAGGCGGATTCCTTCGACTCCGCTCGGGACGCTCAGGACAGGCTTCAAGAAGCCCCTCGATAAGCCGGACAATCATCTTTTTCCCGGGCACGTCAATCTTCACGATAACGTCCTTTATCGCCGGGATGAGTATCTCCCCTAAAGGCCCTTCCACGACATAGACGTCGTTACTTCCGGTCGAAAAGATATTAACGACCTTACCGAGGTCTCTTCCGTCAAGAGAGGAAACTTCCATGTCCTGAATCTCGAAGGCATAGTACTCGTCCTTGCCTAAATCAGGGAGCGCCCGTTTTACGACAAAAACGTCCTTGCCGACAAAGACTTTGGCATCCTCGCACCTCGAAACCCCCTCGAACTTCACGAGCATAACGGCCTTATGCCTCTTCAGTCCCTTCAAAACATAAGGGAGACCGTCAATAAAGACGGTCTCCCGCGACGACTTAAGGGATTCCACCGTGTCTGCGACTTCCTCGCCTGAGGCATAGAGGTATATCTTAAGTTCCCCTTTTAGTCCGTGAACTCCGACTATCTTGCCTAAAGGAACTCTCTCTTCGCTACCCGACGTCTTCAAGCGCCGAACGTCCGTTATCCAAGGTTAAAGAAATTCTCATGGCCGAAACGGTTTTAAGCGGCCCTCGAAGCCGTTGCATTGAGCCCGGCCTTCTTGAATAAAGTCTTCACGGTTTCGGTGGCGAGAGCGCCTTTATTGAGCCAGCCGACTATTTTTTCGTTTTCGAGTTCCACCTTCACCGGATTCTTGCCCGGATCATACGTGCCGACCACCTCGATGAACTTGCCGTCCCTCGGGGAGCGCGAATCCGTAACCACTATCCTGTAAAAAGGCTTTTTCTTGCCGCCGTACCGCGATAACCTTATCTTTACTCCCATAGTCTTTTGAATACCCCCTCTGGATTTATATAAAAAGCCGTGATGCGTTATGCGTGATGCGTAAAGGAAAATCGAATATGCTTCCATTCTGTCACCCTGAACTTGTTTCAGGGTCTATCTTTAAATTTTAAAACGAAATGCCGAAATGTTTATGTTTGACTTTTAATTTTCGACTTTTCCTTACAACCTACATCGGCAACATGCCCTTCAGGCTTTTCATGCCGCCCTTCTTAAACCTCTTCATCATCTCGCGCATCTGCGAGTACTGCTTCATGAGGCGGTTCACGTCCTGCACCGTGGTGCCGCTTCCTTTGGCTATCCTTATCCTGCGTTTCGCGTTAAGGATTATCGGGTTCTGCCTCTCCTTAACGGTCATGGAATTAACTATAACCTCGGCCTTTACGAGTTCCTTTTCATTCACGTCCAAGCCCTTGGCCTGTTTCATGGCGTTAAAGCCGGGTATCATGGAAAGAACGCTCTCCAACGATCCCATCTTCTTGAGAGAGCCGATATGCTCCTTAAAGTCCTCGAGCGTGAACGAGTCCTTCTTTATCTTCTTCTCTAGCTCAGCCGCCTTTTTTTCGTCTATGACCTCGTTGGCCTTCTCGACAAGGCTGACTATGTCTCCCATGTCGAGGATTCTTCCGGCGAGCCGCTCCGGATAAAACGCCTCCAAGTCCTCGACCTTCTCGCCGGTACCGATAAACTTTATCGGGCTCCCTGTCGTCATGCGCATCGAGAGGGCCGCGCCGCCCCTCGCGTCGCTGTCGAACTTGGTGAGTATGACGCCGGTAAGGCCGATGCCTTTATTAAACCCGCCTGCCGTGTTGACGGCGTCCTGACCGGTCATGGAGTCCGCCACGAACAAGACCTCGGACGGGGAAAGGGCGCGCTTCAGTCCGTTCAACTCCTCCATAAGAGGAGCGTCAACGTGAAGCCTTCCGGCGGTATCGACGAGCATCACGTCGTAGCCTTTAATCTTCGCGACCCTCAAGGCCTCGGCGCATATGCCGCCGGGGGTCATTGCGGCGTTTGAATCAAAGCAATCGACGCCTATGTCCGAAGAAAGCTTCTTTAACTGTAAAATCGCGGCCGGCCTCGCCACATCGGCCGGAACTATGTAAGGGTTCCTGCCCTTTTTCTTGAGGGAAAGCGCGAGCTTAGCAGTCTGAGTACCATATCCACTCCCGCAC
>JBBTLC010000026.1:0-1763 GCA_038068875.1 Deltaproteobacteria bacterium | reverse complement strand
AAATTCTTTATAAATCTTTCCTTCATCACACCTTTGACATTGGGAAGTTTTCAGCCATCCGATATAAAGAGCCTGAGGCTTTACAAACTTCTCCTTGCAGTAATTATAGAGCTTTTGACCTCCGGAATGATGCCCTGTTTCCTTTCCAACAAAAAAACCAAACATGTCGGCTATTAAATCGCCAATCCTTGTCCTAAATCTTCTTGATTTGCCTGTAGTAGAGCCGACATAAAGAGGATTACACTTTTTGGTAGGTTTCCCTTGTCAACGATATAAAGAGACTATATATACGCTCTTGTCTTCCGGCGGTATTTTACGCGCTAAATTACCCATCATGTTGTCTAATAGTTTCGAAATCTGAAATGGACCTATCCACTTCATTTGCTTTCTTCTTTTTTTCGCCATGATGCCGCAAACACCTCCGCCCCTCTACTCGTATCCGAACTCCTTCAATATGCCCTTCTTTTTAGTCCACTCCTTCTCAACCTTTACAAAGAGTTCCAAAAAGACCTTTGCGCCTAAGAGGCTTTCTATGTCAGTCCTGGCCTCTGAGCCGATTTTTTTGAGCATGTCTCCCTTTTTCCCTATTATTATGGCCTTCTGCGAATCCCTCTCAACCGCTATCATGGCCCTTATGTAGATGAGGTTTTTCCCTTCCCTCTCCTTCCACTCCTCCACCATGACGGCCGTGGAGTAAGGCACCTCTTCCTGCGTCAGGCGGAATATCTTTTCCCTTATCATCTCAGCGACTATGAACCTCTCGGGCTGGTCGGTCAACTCGTCCTCCGGAAAATACTTAGGCCCTTCCGGAAGCGTCTTCTCGACGCAATCCATAAGCGCGCCCACTCCGTCGCCGGTAAGAGCCGAGATGGGAACTATGTCCTTGAAGGAAAACTCCTTTGAAAAACGCTCGATGAGCGGAAGGAGTTTTTGTTTTTCAACCACGTCAACCTTGTTTATTACGAGTATTACCGGGCATTTCACGCTCTTCAGGTTTTCGAGTATGAACTCTTCTTCCTCACCGCTTCCTTTCGTTGAATCAAGAAGATAAATAACGCAGTCAACGTCCTTCACGGCCGAGAGCGCCCCCTTAACCATGAACTCGTTTAAAAGCCCCTTTGGCTTATGTATGCCGGGCGTATCTATAAAAACGACCTGCGCCTCCGGAAGGTTTTTAACGCCTCTTATGACGTTCCTCGTTGTCTGGGGTTTCCTCGAAACAATGGAGATCTTCTCTCCCAGGATAAAATTAAGAAGGGTGGATTTGCCGGCGTTAGGCCGGCCTATTATCGCGACAAAACCTGATTTAAAGGACATATACCCTACCCGATTGTATCATATTCCCTCACCCTGAACTTCACTCCGATCTCGATCTCTGCTACTCGCCTGCAGGCCTCTACGTCCAAGCCCGGAACCGCCACGACGCTCGCAACGACCTTAGCGATGTGCTTCTTCGCCTCTTTTAAAAACCAGAGTATCGCCGGATAGGCCTTGTCTTTGAAAGGAGTTTTCACGAGTTTCTGATACGTCTCCGAATCCTGCGCGTTAAGGCTTACTGATAGGCAATCAACGAACTTGAGTTCGGGTAAGACGTTTCGTCCGTGCACGAGATTCGCCAATCCATCCGTGTCTATTCTTATCCTGCAACCTCTTTTCTTAAGAAGGAGCCCCACCTCTTTCACCACGTCTAACCTTATAAGAGGCTCGCCAAAGCCGCAAAAAACTATCTCCTCGTATTTTTCGGGCTCCGGGCCTATCGCGGC
>JBBTLC010000025.1:8378-10647 GCA_038068875.1 Deltaproteobacteria bacterium | reverse complement strand
TCATAAAAAATACCTCCTCGGCTCTTTTCTCGCCGTTTGCGCCGCTTTCCGAAAAATTTTAGGATATTTTGGTGGGCGGAGCCCACCCTACAAACTCCCCTCCTTACCAAGGAGGGGGCGGGGGAGGTTGTCTTGAATCCACTTTTACCCCACCCACCCTCCCCTTATAAAGGGGAGGAGAAAAATGCCGTCCGCAGGGCAGGGAACCTCCCCGCCGGTTTATATCCCTCACGTGCCGCCGAAGCCGGTTAAGACCTTCACCCCGTCCAGGGTCTGCTCGACTATGACGGGAACGCGGTCAGCCTCGCCGCTATAGAGGGACATCTTCTTCAAAGCCTCGGGGTTTTCCTTTACGTTTATGTACTCGACGTCGAAGCCTCTTTTGGAATAATCCTCGCGCGCCGCGGTCGTATAAGGACACGTGTCCTTGCCGAATATAAGGACCTTTCTCGACATAAATAAACCTCCAAAAAGAATTCCGTCAAACCGATATTAGCACCAAAATATCGGAATTACAAGGGAAGAAGGCTAAATGTTTATCGTTTACAGGGAAAGGGAACAGAGTGAATTTGGGTTTGTTGATTTGGGATTTTTAAAGAAACTTAATACGGCAATGGTAAATATTAATCCCTATTTTTATTTCCCCCTTTTACAAAGGGGGACTGAGGGGGATTTAAAAACACTTTCAAATCCCTCCCGACCTCCCTTTGAAAAAGGGAGGAGAGAAAAATGTAATCTTTGCAATGAAACCTCTACCCCTCTTTCAAGGCCTCTTTAAGATACCTTCCGGTATGGCTTTCCTTGCATCTTGCGATTTTTTCCGGCGGGCCTTCGGTTATGACCATGCCCCCTCCTTCGCCGCCCTCGGGGCCAAGGTCTATCACATAATCAGCCGTCTTTACGCAGTCCAGGTTATGCTCGACGACGATGACCGTATTCCCCGAATCAACGAGCCTGCCTAACACGTAAAGGAGTTTCTTTATGTCTTCCGTATGGAGTCCGGTCGTCGGCTCGTCCAGTATGTAGAGAAAGTCTTGGTCTTTACCGGAGGCGGAGAGTTCCCTCGCTATCTTAAGCCTCTGCGCCTCGCCTCCCGAAAGCGTAAGGGCGGATTGTCCGAGCCTCAAATAACCGAGCCCCACGTCCTTTAAAACCGAGACCTTTTTGGTTATCTCGCGATTGCCCGAAAAGAAAACATAGGCCTCGTCGAACGTCATGTTGAGCGCGTCAAATATGTTTTTACCTCCGTGCTTCACGTCAAGCACGGCTTGCGAATATCTTTTTCCGTTGCACGAGGCGCAGGTTATGTACATGTCCGGCATGAAATACATCTCGAGCTTCATGACGCCTTCTCCCTTGCAAGCCTCGCACCTGCCGCCAGGCACGTTAAAGGAAAAATTCCCCGGACTCAGCCCCTCTTTCTTGGCGGAGCTTCGGGTTGCGAAGATATGTCTTATCTCGTCGAAGACCCCTATGTAAGTTACGGGGTTGCTGCGCGGGGTTTTGCCTATCGGTTCCTGATTTATGAGCCTTACCCCGGTTATGTGATTCGCGCCTTCGAGCGACGCGTACGAAAGCGGCCTTGCTCCGCCTGAGGCGGACGGCTCGAACCTGAGCGCCAACGCCGCGTAGAGCGTGTCGGTAATAAGGGTGCTTTTGCCCGAGCCCGAAACCCCCGTAACGCAGGTGAAGGCATGAAGGGGTATGGAGACGTCGATGTTTTTAAGGTTATTGCCTCTCGCGCCCTTAACGACTATGTGCTTGCCGCTCCCCTTCCTCCTCCACGTGGGCACGTTTATCTTTTTTATGCCCCTTAAGTATTGCGCCGTAAGGGTGTTGGCCGAAGAGAGGAACTCCTCCGTATTCCCCGCGTGCACGACCCTTCCCCCCATCTCTCCGGAGCCGGGGCCGAGCTCCACTATGTAGTCGGACGCCTTTATGACGGATGCGTCGTGCTCCACCACGCAGACGGTGTTTTTCCTCGCGGTCAGTTTTTTTATCTGCGCTATGAGGGTTGCCGTATCCCTCGGATGAAGCCCTATCGAAGGCTCGTCCAAGATGTAGAGCACTCCCGAAAGCGCCGAGCCGAGCTGATTAGAGAGTTGAACCCTTTGCGCCTCGCCGCCGGAAAGCGTCCTCGTCAGGCGGTCAAGCGTTATGTAGCCGAGGCCCGTGGTTTCCATGAATTCGAGTTTCAGGGCTATCTGCTTTAAGGCCTCTTTCGCGACCTCGCGTTCGAAGCGGTTGAGTTCAAGGGAAGTAACGAATC
>JBBTLC010000025.1:0-8368 GCA_038068875.1 Deltaproteobacteria bacterium | reverse complement strand
ACGAATCTCAAGGCCTCGCTTACGGTCATAGCGCTCACTTCCGCTATGTTCTTGTTGCCGACGACCGTAAGAAGGGATTTTCCCTTGAGCCTTTTTCCGCCGCAAGATTGGCAGAGAAACTGGGCCTTGTATCTTGAAAGAAAGACCCTTATATGGAGTTTGTATTTTTTTGTTTCGAGGTATTCGAAAAATCCGTCTATGCCGTCAAAGTCTTTTGTGCCGTTAAAAAGGATTTCTTTCTCTTCTTTGGCGAGCTCCGAATATTTCTTGTCCAAGTCAAAGCCGTGTTTTTTCGAGTGCTTTTTCAGTTCATTGAACCACCACTTATAAGCGGGCTTTGTCCACGGCTCGATTGCGCCTTGGTTTATGGTAAGGGATTTATCCGGTATGACCTTGTCCTCGTCGTATTTAAGTATGTTGCCGAAGCCCTTGCATTCGGCGCACGCCCCGACCGGGTGGTTGAAGGAAAAAAGCAAGGGAGTAGGTTTTTCGGCCGTTATGCCGCATTCCTCGCATCTTAAAAGCCTCGTGAAGCGCTTGGTCGCGCCTGTCTCGAACTCGACCCACGCGCTCTCCCCTCCTTCCCTGAACGACGTTTCAAGAGAAGCCGCGAGGCGGGAGAGCGAGTCTTTTTTGATAACGACCCTGTCAATAACCACGTTTATCGAGCCCTTTATGAATTGAGACGGGTCTTCGGCGCTTATGTCAAAGAGTCTGCCTTCGGCCTTAATCCTTATGAATCCTTTTTTAACTAACTCATCGAGCGTAGGGCGGATGTTTTCTCTTTCGACAGGGACGGTAAAACCTATAAGGGCATTTTCCCCTGCGTGTCCTTCCGTGAGTTCTCCAGCGGCCCCGGACGGGCTCGATTGCGTAATCTCTTTCTTGCAAGACGGGCAAAGGGTGCGTCCTATCCTCGCGAAGAGTAGCCTCAAATAATCGTTCGCCTCCGTTACCGTGCCGACGGTCGAGCGGCTCGTCCTCACGGGATTTTTCTGCTCTATGGCTATGGCGGGGCGGATGTTTTTTATCTTGTCGAGGTCGGGCCTGTCCATGCGTTCGAGGAAAAGACGGGTGTAGGTGGAAAGAGATTCCATGAATCTCCACCTGCCTTCGGCAAAAAGGGTGTCGAAGGCGAGAGAAGACTTGCCGCTTCCGCTAAGTCCCACTATGGCCGTTATTTTATCGTGAGGGATTTTGAGCGTGATGTTTTTGAGATTATTCTGCCTGAGTCCTTCTATGAAAAGACTGTTTTTCTCAATGGCAGGAGGCGCGTCGGCAACCGGTATCGTATGTTTTTCTTTTTTGTCGGTCATAAGGGCGCGCCTGTTCGACGAAATTAACTATTCATTATACAGGAATCGTTCGAAGAATAAAAGGGGTAAAGAAGATTACCCCTTTTCAAAGGGGGGTCAGAGGGAATTTGAGAAAGGGGCGCGGGGGTTTACAATGTGAAATAAAATCAGGTTTGAGGGATAATTACTTTTTTGCCGGAGTTATTCTTGCGAGTTCTCTCATCGTATCCGGGTCGCCGGGCTTAATCGAAAGCACGAGGATAAACTCTTCCCTCGCCTTTTGCTTAAGCCCCGTCGCAACGTAGGCCATGGCGAGGTTATAGCGCGCGTCAGGGTCTTCGGGGGAGAATTCAAGGGCCTTTTTATATTCGTTTATTGCCTCTTTAAACAAGCCTTTTTCGAAATACGCGTATCCGAGGTTATTAAGGGCGAGGTAAAAGGAAGGGGCTATTTCGATTGCTTTTTTATATTCCTTTATTGCGGAATCAATATCTCCGTGCCTGTGGTAAATTGTTCCGAGATTGTAAATGGCCTCTTTATAGGAAGGCCTGAGCCTTACGGCCTCCTTGTATTCTGTTATGGCCATATCAGTCGCCGAGGCGTCGTTGTAGGCGTTTCCGAGGTTGTAGCGCGGCCTTGCCTTATTCAAGGACAAAAACGAAATATTGCTCCAGAGAGACGTCTCGCTTTCCCACGCTTGGTTTCTTGTTAAGGTTTGCGCGGACAAGATAAACGCAATCGCAGCGATTATTGCGGATGTTTTTCCGATGCCCGGCGTTTTTAATTCCACAGACCCCGACCCCGCGCATGGGCGCCATGCCCTTTCATAAAAGAAGAAATAAAAGACAATCCTCTCTTTTCTCTCCCCTCCTTACCAAGGAGGGGCGGGGGGAGGTTTCTTTTCTCCTATTTTTTCCTACCCCTCCCAGCCTCCCCTTGTAAAGGGGAGGAGAAAGAAACAACCCCCCCCTTTTTCAAAAGGGGGAAAAACAAAGGGTGGAATCTCTCAATAAAAGACCGGGTCAAAGTATTTTATCCAGAGTTTCGTTGAACTTTTTTTCCGTAATCCCGGTTAAGAATCGTTCGACAACAACTCCGTCTTTATTGATAAACACCATGCCCGCGCCGTAGCTTATGCCGTAGGCTTTGGATATCGCGTTACCCCTGTCAAAGCCCATGGGCCACGGTATGGCATTATTAAGGACGTAGTTCCTTATACGGGCCTCGGAGTCCTGTATGCCGATGCCCACTATGACGAGTTCCTTGTGTTTTTCTCTTACCCCCTTCACGAGGGGGATTTCGTCCTTGCAGCGTATTCACCAGCTGGCGAAAAAGTAAAGCAAAACGGGCTTGCCCTTTAACTCGCCCGGCTCGATCGTCTCTCCTCCGAACGTCTTTAAGGTAAAGGCCGGGGCGGGCTTGCCTATGATGTCAACGCTCTTCGCGGAGCAGGATACTATTAGGAGCGTAAGGACTATAAAAAAGAGTCTTCTCAACCATTACCTCGCATCTTAAAGGTATTTTCCTTAATCCCCCCGCTTCCCGTTGCAATGGCTTCGCGCAACGGGAACCCAGCCCCTTTGGAAAAGGGGGTAACCTTAATTTATTATAAGTTACGCCTTATTTCAACATGAAGATTATTTTTCTTATCTACGCGTCCTTTGGCACTCTAAGGCGTCGAGTGCCAAAAAACCCCTTGACAAAAGAAGACCGTGTGCCTATATTCTATTTTATAAAAAATTTCCAATAGGGAGGGTTAGTGTATGAAAATCAGGCCACTTCAAGACAGAGTCCTCGTAAAGAGGCTTGAAGAGGAAGAAAAAACAAAGGGAGGCATCATAATCCCCGAAACGGCAAAAGAGGCCCCTGCCGAAGGCAAGGTCGTGGCCACAGGCCCGGGCAAAAGGGACGAGAACGGGAAGATTACGCCCCTTGACGTCAAGGCCGGAGACAAGATTATCTTCAGCAAATACGGCGGCACCGAGGTAAAGATAGACGGCGTTGAGCACCTCATAATGAGGGAAGAGGACATACTCGGCGTAATCGAGAAGTAAACCTAAAAACAAAAATTTCAAGGAGGATATTCCAAATGGCTCCAAAAGAAATATCATTCGGTCAAAGCGCGAGAAGCTCCATATTGAGGGGCGTTAACGTCCTCGCGGACACTGTAAAGGTTACGCTCGGCCCGCGCGGCAGGAACGTGGTCATTGAGAAGAGCTTCGGAAGCCCGATCATAACCAAGGACGGAGTTACCGTGGCCAAGGAAGTGGAACTCGAAAACAAGTTCGAGAACATGGGCGCGCAGATGGTCAAGGAAGTAGCGAGTAAAACGTCGGACGTTGCCGGAGACGGCACCACCACCGCGACCGTTCTCGCTCAGGCCATATTCAGGGAAGGAAGCAAGCTCGTAGCCGCCGGACACAACCCCATGGACCTTAAGAGGGGAATAGAGAAGGCAGTCGAGGTTTGCGTCGCCGAACTCAAGAAGATTTCAAAGCCGGTTAAGGAAAAGAAGGAGATAGCGCAGGTCGGCATCATCTCCGCCAACGGCGACGTCACCATAGGCGAAACCATCGCCGAGGCCATGGAAAAGGTCGGCAAAGAGGGCGTCATCACGGTCGAGGAGGCCAAGGGGCTCGAAACGGTTCTGGACGTAGTGGAGGGCATGCAGTTCGACAGGGGCTACCTCTCGCCATACTTCGTGACCGACGCCGAGAGGATGGAGTGCGAACTCGAAGACGTATTCATTCTCATCTGCGAAAAGAAGATATCCAGCATGAAGGACCTTCTCCCGATACTCGAAAAGATAGCGAAGATGGGCAAACCCCTTCTTCTCGTGGCCGAGGACGTGGAGGGCGAAGCCCTCGCCACGCTCGTCGTGAATAAGCTCCGCGGCACCTTGACTGCCTGCGCCGTAAAGGCGCCGGGCTTCGGCGACAGGCGTAAGGCCATGCTCGAAGACATAGCGGTTCTTACCGCCGGCAAGCTCATTGCCGAGGAACTCGGAATCAAACTCGAGAGCGTTGACATAAAAGACCTCGGAAGGGCGAAGAAGGTAGTTATAGGCAAGGAAAATACCACCATAATAGACGGGGCCGGCAAGAAGACCGACATAGATTCGAGGATAAAGCTGCTAAGGGCGCAGATAGAAGAAACGACCTCTGACTACGACAAGGAAAAGCTTCAGGAGAGACTCGCCAAACTCGTCGGCGGAGTGGCAGTGATAAACGTTGGCGCCGCGACCGAGACCGAGATGAAGGAAAAGAAGGCCAGAGTCGAGGACGCGCTCCATGCCACCAAGGCGGCCGTCGAAGAAGGCGTTGTGCCGGGCGGCGGAGTAGCCTACATAAGGACGCTCGACGCCCTTGAAAAGCTCTCTTTGGAAGGCGAGCAGCAGTTCGGAGTAAAGATAGTGAAGAAGGCGCTCGAAGAACCGCTCCGTCAGATAGCGCAGAACGCCGGCATTGACGGAAGCATCGTCATCGATAAGGTTAAAAACGGCAAAGGCGCTTTCGGCTTCAACGCCGCGACCGAAACCTACGAAGACCTCGTAAAATCCGGCGTCATTGACCCTGCCAAGGTCGCGAGGATAGCGTTGCAGAACGCCGCCTCAATAGCGGCTCTCATGCTCACCACCGAGGCAATGATAGCGGAAAAGCCAAGGGAAGAAAAGGGCATGGGCGGCGGAATGCCAGGAATGGGCGGAATGCCAGGTATGGGCGGAATGGACATGTAAGGTTTCGCCTCTAAACGAAAAAACCACAAAGGGGCGAGCCGATGCAACATCGGCTCGCCCCTTTTTATTTCCGGAGATTGAGAGTGAAAAAATCCGACATCCCCGTTGTAATATCCATCCTTAAAAAAGAGGTCAAAAATCTTCCCCTGCCCTACGTGACGGACGTTTCAATAAGGACGTCCGACCCTTTTAAGGTTCTCATATCCTGTATCCTTAGCCTCAGGACAAAAGACGCTACGACGAAAGCGGCCTCGGAAAGGCTCTTTAAAAAAGCCGGAACTCCGGAGGAACTCGCAAGTTTCGGCGTAAAAGAAATAGAAAAGGCGATCTATCCCGCGGGTTTTTACAAAGTCAAGGCAAGGACGATTAAGAACATATCAAAAAAACTTATCCAACTATATCGTTCAAAGGTGCCAGACTCGATAGAAGAACTCCTGAAGTTCAAGGGAGTCGGCAGAAAGACCGCTAATCTTGTTTTAACCAGGGGCTACAACCTTCCCGGCATATGCGTTGACACCCACGTGCATAGAATCACGAACAGATGGGGGCTCATTAAGACAAAGTCGCCTGACAAAACCGAATTCGCCTTGAGAAATATCCTTCCCAAAAGATACTGGATAATAATAAACGATTTATTGGTTGCCTACGGGCAAAATATCTGCGTGCCGGTCTCGCCTTGGTGCTCGAAGTGTCGGATTTATGGATACTGTAAGAAGGTTGGGGTTTTGAGAATGAGGTGAGGCAATTAAGAACAACGCCGCCCTCCCCTTTTCCCAAACAACAGGTCTAAAACAAGGCAATGTTGCGTCCCCGGCCCCAAATCAATACCCTATGAATAATCAATACTTACGGGATTCGAGGTTCGTTTTTCCCTTTTATTCCTTGACACCTTCGATAGCAAGGGGTTACAATGAAGGACATTTTAAAAGGAGTCAACAACCAAAGTTACCCCCTTTCCCAAAGGGGGGTTAGAGGGGATTAATGAAAACAATCAAAAAGATTATCTTCATCGAGACGAAACCGCCTAATTTCCACATATTCACAAAATCCGCCATGCCGAGGCTTGGAACGATTCTTCTCGGCACGACACTGAAGCAGCACGGCTACGAGGTAAGAAGTTATATCGAGAGCATCGGGGAACTCGACCTTAAAGACGTGCTTACGGCCGACATTGTCGGCATATCCAGCATCACCTCAACCTCAATCCGCTCATACGAGATAGCCGACATTCTCCGGGGCGCGGGGATAACCGTCTTCATGGGCGGCCCTCACGTAACGTTCATGCCTGACGAGGCGCTCGAACACTGCGACTATGTCATGCGCGGAGAGGTGGACGACTACATACTGGAGTTCGTAAAGGCACTCGAAACAGGCGAAGGCTTCGAAAACGTCCACGGCCTTTCCTACAGGCAGGGCGGAGAAGTCTTCCATAATAAAGCCGCGGGCTACTGCAAGGATATGAACACAATCCCTGTCCCGGACTTCACCATGATAAACGGCCTGGGGGATAAGGCGTTCAAGAAGTTCTCAATCACGCCCATAATGACGTCGAGGGGCTGCCCCTACGACTGCAGTTTCTGCTCGGTAACGAGCATGTTCGGCCAGAAATACAGGTTCAGGGACAAATCGAGGGTAATCGAAGAACTCGAACGCAACAGGGAATGCGGCGGAAACTGGGTGTTTTTCTACGACGACAACTTCATGGCCAACAGGGCGAGAACCAAGGAACTCTTGAGGGAGATGATCAAGAGGGGCCTTACGCCCAAGTGGACGGCACAAGTCAGGGTCGAGATAGCCAAGGACGAGGAACTCCTCCAGCTCATGAAAAAAGCGAACTGCTACATCGTTTACATAGGCTTGGAATCCATAAACCCGAAGACCCTCGAACTCTACAACAAAGGCCAAACCGTCGAAGACATCGAAAAATGCATAAAGATACTCCATAAGTACGGCATAAGGATACACGGCATGTTCGTATTGGGCTCGGACCACGACACGACCGACACCATCGCCGAGACCGTCAAGTTCGCGAAGAAAAACAACCTGGACTCGGTGCAGTTTTTGATACTTACGCCTCTTCCCGGCACTTCTCTCCACGACAACTTCAAAAAAGAAGGCCGCATAGTGTCATACGACTGGAGCCTCTATGACGCGCACCACGTGGTTTACGAACCGAAACTCATGACATACTACGAGCTTCAGTCCAATATCATAAGCGCGGCCAAGGACTTCTACTCCATAAACCAGATATTAAAGAGGGCCGTGAAGTTCGACCTCTTCAACGTCGCCATCAAGACCTACGGCCGCAGCCTCACGAAGATGTGGGAGGCCAAAAACAGGCCCTTCGTGGAATACACCAAGTCCCTCACCAAGTACGGCCGCACGATAGAGCTTTCCGCCAAAAAGACCGCGGAAGACATAAAGGAAAAGTTCAAGGAGATCGAACTTTCCGGCGCGATAGTACTTCCGAAATCCCATAAGACGACGTAGGCCCTGACAATGACAAAAAGACAAGCCATAAAGCTAATCTTTATATGCACCTTTGCGCTCTTGCCAGCTATGGCATTCGGCGCGCCTGCGTCGACCCTCGGCTTCGCCGAGAGGCGAGCGCCTCATGGCGCGGTTAATGAGGCTGAGGCAGTTTCAAGCGACGAGCCGATGCAGACGGCGATACTCGACGATAGCGCCGAAGAGCCTCTCGTCCTTGACGCCGCCGGCATTACGCTCATTGACGTTGGAATTGCCGATATTGCGGGGGAATACTCGTCAATCAGCGAATACGAGTACGAACTTTTCGCCGCGATGGAAGATACCTACGCGATAAAGACCGAACCAATCCCGATAAACGAACTCGCCGGGCTTTGCGAATGGAGCGCCTCGCTTTACCCGTCCGACATGCCCATAGTCATAAACAAAAACGTCAACAGCTTTATCCGTTATTTCCAGACGCGCGGCAGAAAGACCTTCACCAAGTGGCTTGAGCGCACCCCCGCCTACATGCCCATGATAAGCGGGATACTCGAAGAGGCGGGGCTTCCTCTGGATCTGGTCTATCTCGCCTTAATAGAAAGCGGACTCAACCCTTACGCTTATTCGAGGGCGCGCGCCGCAGGCATGTGGCAGTTCATACCGGGCACGGCGAAGCTCTATGGTCTGCGCGTTGATTGGTGGATAGACGAAAGAAGAGACCCTGAAAAAGCTACTCTGGCGGCCGCCACCTACTTAAGCGCGCTTAACTCGATGTTCGATTCATGGTACCTTGCCGCCGCAGGCTATAACGCAGGAGAAGGCAAGATAAAAAGAGCCATAAAGACCCACAAGACCTCGGATTTTTGGG
>JBBTLC010000024.1:0-8618 GCA_038068875.1 Deltaproteobacteria bacterium | reverse complement strand
GTCTTTAATAACTTTAGTCGGGAATAATATATGTTCACCTGTTAGAAAATTTTTTCTTGGCGTCTCAACATAACTCGGCATTTGCAAAAATGGCTTCGGAGATTCATAATATTGCTGTTGCTGTAAATTGCTAAACATAAGATTTGCATTTAAGCGTTCCATCATCACCTTATGCTCAACTATAACGGCCGACTTGCGTATCTCCTCTGCACGCGTTAAACCCTCTATAGCTGATTTCGCAACCCTACTTAGCAATAAATTACCCGCCGCCATAGAACTATAAATCTGTTGTTGTCTGACATGCTGTAAAAACATCTCCCGCTGTTTGGCAAATTGTAATGCTAATTTACCAGCCCCTATTACTATTGCTATTTCCTTTTTGGCTTTTATATCACGTTCTAATATTGCTATTGCCATAAAAAACCCCTTTATCCATTGATATAATATAACACATATTGTTGTCAAGAACTTTCTTTACCATACTAGTTTGGTAGGTTAGCGGGTTGGTTTAGCCAGTAGATTGGGTTAGCGGAGCGTAACCCAACATCACGGAATTGCCTTCCCCCTCACCCCTACCCTCTCCTCCGCCTGAGGCGGAGGGAGAGGGAGTTAGTTATAATCCCCCTCTTATCCCCCTTTGAAAAAGGGGGAAGAAGAAACAAAAAAGCCCACCCCGTTTTTGACGGGGCGGGCTAACAAAGCCTAACATCATCAAATAAACGTCATTCCTGCTTTCTCGACCTTTTCCCTGCCTGCAAAACCCTTTTCCTTATGCGAACGCTCGCCGGGGTTACCTCGACGAGTTCGTCCTCTTTTATGAACTCTATGGCCTGTTCGAGATTCAAAAGCCTCGGAGGCGCTATCTGAACCGCGTCGTCCGCTCCGGCGGCGCGGATGTTCGTGAGTTTTTTCTCTTTGACCGCGTTCACGTCGAGGTCGTTTTCGCGGGAGTTCTCTCCTATCACCATGCCCTCGTAAACAGCGACGTTCTCGCCTATAAAGAGCGTGCCCCTCGGCTGAAGGTGATTAAGCGCGTAAACGGTCGTCTTGCCGCTCCTGTCGGAAACGAGCGCCCCTGTCTTTCTCTTGGTCATCGCGCCGTGCCACGGCTCATAACCGTCGAAGAGGTGATTTAAAAGCCCCGTGCCCCTCGTGCCGGTCAGGAACTCGCTCCGGAAGCCGATAAGCCCTCTTGAGGGGATTCTGAATTCAAGCCTGCATCTGCCGTGCCCGTTATTCTGCATCTTGAGCATCTTGCCTTTTCTCGACCCGACCTCCTGGGTAACGACCCCTATGAATTCCTCAGGCACGTCTATCATGAGGAGTTCCATGGGCTCGCTCTTTACGCCGTTAATCTCCTTTGTTATGGCCTCCGGCATGGCGACGGAAAGTTCGTAGTTCTCGCGCCTCATCATCTCGATGAGTATCGCCATCTGAAGCTCGCCCCTGCCCATGACCCTGAAGGTGTCCGCGCTTTCGAACTCCACCTTTATCGAAACGTTGTAGAGAAGTTCCTTCTCAAGCCTGTCCCTCAAATTCCGCGACGTAACGTACTTGCCCTCTTTACCGGCAAGGGGAGACGTATTCGGCGAAAAAACCATTGAAATGGTCGGCTCGTCCACTATTATCCTCGGAAGAGGGACCGGGGTTTCCGCGCTCGTGACGGTATCTCCTATGTTTATGCCTTCGATTCCGGCCAAAGCGACGATGTCGCCCACCGAGGCCTCTTTTACGGCTATCTTCTCAAGCCCTTCGAAATTGTACATGGAGGATATCTTCGTCTTTATCGCCTCGCCATTGATGCCTATGGTCGCTATGGTCTCGCCTGTTTTTATGGTGCCCGAAAAAATCCTTCCTATCGCGAGACGCCCGACGTAGTCGTTATAATCTATGTTGGTGACGAGTATCTGCAAGACTCCGGCCGGGTCTCCCTCCGGAGGCGGAACGGTCTTTACGAGAAGTTCGAAAAGAGGCATAAGGGTTACGGACTCCTCCTCAAGGGAGAGCTTGGCGAATCCCTTTCTGGCGTTCGTGTAAACAATGGGAAAATCAAGCTGGTCCTCGGTCGCGTCAAGGTCTATGAACATGTCGTAAACCTCGTTAAGGACTTCCTTTATCCGCGCGTCCGGGCGGTCTATCTTGTTCACCACGAGTATGGGCGGAAGCCCTAATTCCAGGGCCTTTTTCAAAACAAAACGCGTCTGGGGAAGAGGCCCTTCGGACGCGTCAACCAAGAGAAGCACGCCGTCAACCATTTTTAAAGTTCTTTCGACCTCGCCTCCGAAATCCGCGTGACCCGGGGTGTCAACTATGTTTATCCTCATACCCTTGTAGAGGACGGCGGTATTTTTGGCCATGATGGTGATTCCGCGCTCGCGCTCTAGGTCTATCGAGTCCATCACCCTTTCCTTCACGACTTCGTTTTCGCGGAAGATGCCCGCCTGCCTGAGCATTCCGTCAACGAGGGTGGTTTTTCCGTGGTCAACGTGGGCTATTATGGCGACGTTCCTGATGGCTTCGATTTTCATGCAATAAACCTCTCTTTACCTTTTTTATTAAAGGTGAATTTTTTAATATAACATATTTTAAGGGGGAAAAGAAAGAAACTTTAAAAAGGGGTGCTAAGACTTTAAAAACTTCTCCCTGCAGTCCGTTCCGCAGAAGTAAAAGTGACTGCCGCCTTTTTTCTCCGTAATGGCGGCGCTTTTAGGCACATAGGTTCCGCAGACCGCGTCAAAGACAGTCTCCTCTCCGTCGCGGACCGGATTTTTCTTCGCATCAAAGGACGAAGGCCGTTCCTTCGGAACCGAAGGCTTGGCTATAAGCCGGTAAGCGATGTAAAGGAGTATGATGAATATTACGAGTTTCATTGCCGGTCTATCCTCGAAACCTTGAGCCTGTCTTTCACGATTGAGGCGAGTTCGGAAACGGTTTTTCCCAGAACCGGGTGCACTGCCTCAGGCGCTATCTCGGAGAGTGGCACGAGCACGAACGCCCTTTCGTGCGCAAAAGGATGATGTATGATAAGCCCCTCTTCCTCCAAAACATCTTGCCCGTAAAGCGCTATGTCCAAATCTATCGGCCTTTCCTCCCATCGTCCGGAGGGGGTTCTTCCGAGCCTTTTTTCTATGTCTTTCAGGAAGTCCAATAAAGCGCGGGGTGAAATGGCGGTCTCTATCTCCACTGCGCAGTTAAAAAAATCTCTCTGATTGTGTTTACCCCACGCCGATGTCTCGTAAAAAGAGGATTCTTTTACGAGCCTTATCCTGTCAGGGTCTTCGGCGAGCATGCGGACAGCCGTCCTAAGATTCTCGGCCCTGTCCCCTGTGTTCGAGCCTATGGATATGAAGACCCCGCGTTTCATCTAACCTGTTAAAATATGAACTCCAACGCCTTAATCCTTTTCCCCATCTCCTCTATGACCCTTACTTCGTCTTCCGTATCCTTGGCCGCGAAGGTGGCGGCAAACCGGAGATACCTGCCGGTGTCGTCCCACGGAACGGTCGAGATGAGGCCCTGCTTTATGAGATACTCGGAGACGTCCTCGGCCGTCTCGAAGACAATTCCTTTGGCCGTGCCCTTAGGGGCCTTGACGTATAAGTAAAACGAACCTCCCGGCATGGCGGCCTTAAAGCCCGCCGTCGTAAGGGCGTCAACCATGAGCTTAAGGCGTCTTTTGTATTTCGCCACGATCTTATCCGTAAGTTCGTGGTGCTTCATGGCATAGGTGCCTGCCTTCTGTATTGCTATGAACTGTCCCGAATCGCAGTTGTCCTTCACGTGGGCGAACGCCCCTACGACCTTGGCGTTCCCCGCCATGAAGGCAAGACGCCATCCCGTCATGTTAAAGGCCTTGGAAAACGAATGCAACTCCACTCCCACGTCCTTCGCTCCCTCGACCGAAAGGAAGCTCAAGGGCTTTCCGTCGTAGGCAAGCGCCGCGTAGGCCGCGTCGTGGACGACTATGATTTCGTTTGCTTTCGCGAACTCCACGACCTTCTTGAAAAACTCGGCGTTCGCCACGGCTCCGGTCGGATTATTCGGATAGTTCAAGTAAAAGAGCTTCGCCTTTTTCAAATCCTCTTTATCGATGGAATCCAAATCCGGCAAAAAACCGTTCTCTTCAAGGAGCGGAACCTTGACCGTCCTTCCTCCGTTCCACTCGGTGTGCGTCGCCATGATGGGATAACCGGGAACCGTCATGAGAGTTACGTCGCCTTGGTTTATGAAGGCGTCCGGAAGCATGGCAAGGGCGCATTTGCTTCCTATGGAGTGGATGACCTCCTTTTCCGGGTCTATACCCGGGACCCCGTAAACCGAGGCCATGTACTCGGCCGCGGCGTTCTTTAATTCCTGTATGCCGTTATCCGAGTAGCCTCTGTTCTCCGTCTTCGCGCACTCTATTTTCAAGGCCTCGACGACGACGCTCGGAGCCATCTCGTCCGGCTCGCCCACCCCGAAGTCGAGAAGTTCAGTCGTGGGGTGGTTTTTCCGCGCCTCGGCCTTGGCCCTCTTTATCTTCTCGAATTTATAAATCTTGGTATCTTTGCCGAAACTACCTCCGCCGATCCTTTCGGCAAAAAGCCCTTGAATGAAATCAGTCATGCCTTGAACCTGCCTCTCTGTTGAACATTTTATTGATTTAAATCCGACAATCTGTTGAAAAACACAAATAACAGCCAAAATGTCATGCTGAACTTGTTTCAGCATCTCGTTTTGAAATAGGGAACGACTAATACGAGACCCTGAACCAACCCTTCGACAAACTCAGGGCAGGATTCAGGGTGACAAAATGGGTAACAGCCCGCTAAATGTTTTTAACGGTGTTCATAAGGCTTCCTATGCCCTCTATCCTGACCTCTATGGTGTCGCCGGGCTTCATCTGCCCGACCCCCGAAGGCGTGCCTGTCGCTATCACGTCTCCCGGAAGGAGCGTCATCACGTTGGAGACGAAACTCAAAAGCTGATAAACGTCGAATATCATGTCTTTGGTTGACGAGTCCTGCTTTTTCTCGCCGTTAAGATAACTCTCCACCCTCGCGTCCAGCGGGTTTATGTCAGTCTCTATCCAAGGCCCTATGGGAGCGAAAGTATCGAAGCCCTTTGCCCTCGTGTACTGGATGTCTTTTCCCTGAAGGTCGCGCGCGGTAACGTCGTTAAAGCAAGTATAGCCCAAGATGTGTTTCTTCGCGTCCTCTTTGGAGACCTTTACGGCATTTCTGCCCACTACGACCGCGAGTTCGCCCTCGTAATCCACCCTTTTCGACATATGCGAGGGATAGACTATCTCGTCATTCGGCCCTATGACCGAGGTCGAGGGCTTTAAAAACATCATAGGCTCTTCTGGAAGGGGCTTCGAGAATTCCGCGGCATGGGCCTTATAGTTAAGGCCTATGGCCACGACCTTGGAGGGAAGCACCGGAGACAGAATCTTTACGTCTTTCAGCTTCCACGAGGCCAGGCCTTTTTTTATCCTGAGCGATTCATAGGCAAAGGCGAATCCCAATACGTCCCCTCCCTCGACCGCGAAAACCCTCTCACCCTCAATTATTCCCGAAAAGTTCTTGTTGTCAACGATGAACCTGACAAGTCTCATCTCTTTACCTTCCTTCCGGTCATGGCCTTTATCTTAAGCCTAAGGGCGTTTATCTTTATGAAACCCTCGGCGTCCTTCTGATTGTAAACCGTATCCTCCTCGAACGTGGCGTAGTCCGGATGATAGAGAGATACGGGGCTTTTCCTCGCGCATACGGTAACGTTGCCTTTATAAAGTTTAACCTTTATGCTTCCGGAAACGAAGGCTGTTGCCTCGTCAACCAACTTTTGAATGGCCAGCCTCTCCGGAGAATACCAGTAACCGTAGTAAACGAGTTCCGAGTACTTGGTTATGAGGCTGTCCCTCAAGTGCATGAGTTCCCTGTCCATTGTTATTGCCTCTAACGCGCGGCGGCTAAAGTGAAGTATGGTTCCGCCCGGGGTTTCGTAAACCCCGCGGGATTTCATGCCGACGAAGCGGTTCTCCACGCAGTCGGCCCTTCCTACGGCGTTTTTACCCCCTATGACGTTAAGGCGGCCGAGGAGCGCGGCGGGGCTTAGTTTCTTTCCGTCAATCGAAACGGGATTCCCGTTCTCAAAGCCTATCTCGACGTATGTCGGCTTATTCGGCGCCTTCTCCGGCGATACCGTCAATTGGAACATGTCTTCGGGGGGCTCTTTGGTAACGTCCTCGAGTATGCCGCCCTCGTAGCTTATGTGAAAGAGGTTCGAGTCGGTGGAATACGGTTTTTTCTTGGTCGTGGTTATATGTATGCCGCGCCTCTTGGCGTAATCCATAAGCTCGGCCCTGCCCTTCATGTCCCACTCCCTCCACGGGGCTATGACCTTTATGTGGGGGTTTATCGAGTAATAGGTAAGTTCGAACCTCACCTGGTCGTTGCCCTTGCCCGTGGCTCCGTGGCACACCGCGTCGGCCTTGACCTTTTTCGCGACTTCCATCTGCGCCTTTGCTATTATGGGGCGCGCAATCGATGTGCCCAAGAGATAACTTCCCTCGTAAATAGCGCTCGCGCGAAGCATGGGGAACACGAAGTCCTTTACGAACTCCTCCCGAAGATCCATTATGTGTATGTCTTTCGCGCCGCTCTGAAGCGCCCTTTTCCTTAAGGTCTTTACCTCGGCGCCCTGCCCTATGTCGGCGGAAAAGGCTATGACCTCGCACCCGTAGTTTTCTATGAGCCAAGCGCTTATTACCGACGTATCAAGCCCGCCGGAATAGGCGAGGACGACTCTCTTAATTTTCTTTTCCATAAACCACCTTAATCCCCCCGCTTCCCGTTGCACTGTGTTGCAGCAACGGGAGCCCAGCCCCTTTGTAAAAGGGGGTAACCTTGATTAATTTTTTATGAAAGAAACATTTCGAGTACGGCCTTCTGCACGTGGAGCCTGTTTTCGGCCTGTTGCCACACGGAAGAATTCGCGCCTTCGATAACGTCGTCGGTTATCTCCTCGCCCCTGTGGGCCGGGAGGCAGTGCAACACCATCGCGTCCTTCTTGGCGAGAGAAAGTATCTTCGCGTTTATCTGGTAGCCCTTAAAGGCCTTGACGCGATTTTCCCTTTCCTTCTCCTGTCCCATGCTCGCCCAGACGTCAGTATTCAAAACGTCGGCATCGGATGCCGCCTCTTCCACGCTTTTGCAGATCTCGATATTTTTCGCTCCCTTTACCGAATCCATTATGGATTTATCCGGGCAGTAGCCGTCCGGACAGGCTACGACGAGGCGGAAACCCAGAACATTCGCCGCCTCTATCCACGAATTGGCCATGTTGTTTCCGTCCCCTATCCACGCGGCCTTGATGTCCTCGCAGGAGCCTTTTTTCTCGATAACCGTCATTATGTCGGCCAGCGCCTGACAGGGATGGTGCGTATCGGTAAGGCCGTTTATGACCGGAACCTTCGAGTATTTCGCGAACTCCTCTATGAGTCCGTGGCCGAAGGTTCTAATGACGACCCCGTCCACGTAGCCTGACATCACGCGCGCCGTATCCTTTACCGGCTCGCCCCTGCCTATCTGCGAGTCAGCGGAACTTATGAATATGACATTCCCGCCGAGTTCAATCATGGCGGCCTCAAAAGACACGCGGGTCCTTGTCGAGGGCTTCTCGAATATGAGGGCAAGGGTCTTGCCCTTTAAAGGAGCGTGGGGGATGCCCCTTTCGCGCCGGGTCTTAAGGAGTATTGCCCTCCTGATAAGGCCCAAGATTTCATCTTTCGTAAGGTCCGATATCTTTAATAGATGCATATACTTCTCCGTGAAACGCCTGAGGAAAGAGGATTTTTATAACATATTCCGGTCGGATTTGCAACGAGGGGATGGGGAATGCGAGCTTTTAGTCTTCCTGGGATATTACCTTAACAACCTGCTTAACAATTTTAGGATGAAGAACTTTGCCCTTATGGAAAGGAATAACAACTCGCGCATTTTCTTTCATATATATTCTATGACTGCCTTTGCTCCTGACCAATTTAAAACCCGCCTTCTGCAACATCCCTTCCGCTTCCTGCGGCGTCAGCCTCGGCAACTTAGGCAACGTTCACCTCGACGTAAGTCGTCAAAATCTCTTTACTCAGATATTCTTTTCTTTCGTCCTCCGGCAAAGTTTCCAGATAAAGTTCTATAGCCTCTTTCATATTGGCTATTACATCCTCAAATGTGTCTCCCTGCGTTTGACAGCCTTCAAGTTCAGGGCTGTACGCGTAATAACCGTGATCATCTTTTTCTATAACGATGCTGACTTTATAAGACATTTTGCCCTCCTTAATGGATAAACTACCAATAATATCATATACCCGTTAGGAATCGCTTTCAAGCATCTTTTTGCCGCTTTTTTTAAAAACTGCCGTAAATTGGTTTTTCATATGGCCATTATTTCCTCGTTTGAGAGATGCTTTGCGGCATAATCAAGAACCGCGAGTATGTCGTCTTTTGCGATATCATACTCCTCTATAACTTCTTCATAGGTCATGCCGTGGGCAAGTTTTCCGAGAACCAGTTCCGCAGGCACGCGGGTGCCCTTTACTACGACCTTGCCGAAGCATATCTTTTTATCAACGATTATCC
>JBBTLC010000023.1:0-8735 GCA_038068875.1 Deltaproteobacteria bacterium | reverse complement strand
CAAATGTTTTTCAATCCCCCTCTTATCCCCCTTTATAAAAGGGGGATGAAAAAGCCTAATGTTTTATCACCGCTTGCGGCAGGCAAGTATGGCAACCCTCCGCCTAAGGCGGGCGGGCATAAGCCCTGCCCTCATTGTGCCTCTTCCGCAAGGACTGCCTTTTTTATGGGCAGAAATACAGGTGAATGCACTTTTTTTAGTCGCCACAAAAAGAGGGCTGGCTTAAAATAGCAAGTAATTCAACATGTTAGCATTAGGCACGGGATTTGCATTATATTGATATTGCCGTACGGCGCAAGAAGTCTTTACACTTCGCAATACGCGTGTTATGTTAATCCGGATTAATGATAAGCCGTTTAAGGAGGCGCGCAGATGAAAAAAATAGAGGCCATAATAAAGCCCTTCAAGCTGGACGAGGTGAAGGAGGCCCTCAATGAAATCGGCATACAGGGCATTACCGTATCGGAGGTAAAGGGGTTCGGCCGCCAGAAGGGGCACACGGAACTTTACAGGGGAGCCGAGTACGTGGTGGATTTTCTTCCGAAGATAAAAATCGAAATAGTCGTCAAGGCGGATCTCGCCGCCAAGGTCGTGGATACGATAGTCTCGACCGCGAAGACCGGAAGGATAGGCGACGGCAAGGTGTTCGTTTCGCAGGTGGACGAGGTCGTTCGCATAAGAACGGGCGAGAAGGGCGAGGACGCGATATAAGGTTACCCCCTTTTACAAAGGGGGGTTAGGGGGGATTAAGGTTTCAGGCGAAAGAACTTTTATATAATCAATAAGCGGGAAATAATAAAATTCAAGGAGGAGTCGTCGTCATGACAGCGAAGGAAGTTTTAAAATTTGCGAAAGAGAACAAGACCAGGATGGTGGATTTCAAGTTCCTGGATTTCATGGGCATCTGGCAGCATTTTTCCGTGCCCATAGGCCAGCTCTCGGAGGACATATTCGACGAGGGGCTCGGTTTCGACGGATCGAGCATCCGCGGATGGCAGCCCATACACGCGAGCGACATGCTCGTAATTCCCGACCCGACTACCGCGGTCATGGATCCCTTCATGGAGGTCCCGACCTTAAGCCTCATCTGCAATATCATAGACCCTCTCACAAAAGAACCCTATTCGAGGGACCCGAGAAACATCGCCATAAAGGCGGAGGCGTATCTCAAGAGCACGGGTGTGGGCGACGTCGCGTACTTCGGGCCGGAGCCGGAGTTTTTCATATTCGACGACGTGCGTTACGGCGGCGCCTCGCATAACGGATTTTTCTACCTCGATTCCGGAGAGGCGATATGGAACACCGGAAGGGAAGAGGGCCCGAACCTCGGGTACAAGACAAGGCACAAGGAAGGCTACTTCCCTGTGGCCCCGACCGACACGCAGCAGGACATAAGGACCGAGATGTGCATCCTCATGGAGCAGGTCGGCATCGAGATAGAGCGCCAGCACCACGAGGTCGCGACAGCGGGACAGGCCGAGATAGACATGAAGTACGACAGCCTGCTTCGCATGGGCGATAAGCTCATGTGGTTCAAGTACATAGTGAAAAACGTCGCAAGAAGGTGGAACAAGACAGTAACCTTCATGCCGAAGCCGCTTTTCGGCGATAACGGAAGCGGCATGCACGTGCACCAGTCCATCTGGAAGGGCGGAAAGCCGCTCTTCGCCGGCAATAAGTATGGCGGCATGAGCGACATGGCTCTTTATTACATAGGCGGCATCTTGAAGCACGCGAGGGCGCTTAACGCCTTCTGTAACCCGAGCACTAACTCTTATAGAAGGCTCGTCCCCGGCTTCGAGGCCCCGATTAACCTCGCGTACTCGAGCCGTAACCGCTCGGCCTCGATACGCATCCCCATGTACTCGCCCTCTCCAAAGGCGAAACGCATTGAGGTGCGCTTTCCGGACCCGAGTTGCAACGGATACCTCGCCTTCGCGGCCATGCTCCTCGCGGGGCTTGACGGCATAAAGAATAAGATAGAGCCGGGCAATCCCCTTGATAAGGATATCTACGGCTTGAGCCCCGAGGAGCTTTCCAAGGTTCCGTCGGCCTGCGGCTCTTTGGAAGAGGCCCTTACGGCGTTGAAGAAAGACCACGAGTTTTTGCTTAAAGGGGACGTGTTCACTCAGGACGTCATAGACACGTGGATAGAGCACAAGACAGAGAAGGAACTCAATCAGGTAAGGCTTCGCCCCGTGCCGCACGAGTTCTTCCTGTACTACGATTGCTAATGAGAGTTTATTGGTTTGTTTGCAACCCCTCCACCGAACGGTGGAGGGGTTTTTTATTTGGCGGGGTGATTTGTTTAAATAACCTTTTTGTGCATCTTTAAAATCTTCCCTACGATGTCGGTCGTTGACCTTCCCTTCGCGAGTTTTATCCTCGCGATTTTTCCTTTGTAGGTTTTTAAGACATCTTCTCCGACTATAGAGCCTCTTTTCCAGTCCGCTCCTTTTACGAGGACGTCGGGTTTTATCGCTTCGATGAGTTTTATGGGGGTCGGGTCGTTAAAGATAATAACGTAATCAACGGAGGTCAACGCGGAAAGCACCTCTGCCCGGTCTTTCTGTTTGACTATTGGCCGCGTCTCGCCTTTTATCTTTTTTATCGACGAGTCGCTGTTAAGCCCCACGACGAGGATGTGTCCGAGGGCCTTCGCCTTCTTGAGATATCGGACGTGCCCGGCGTGAAGAATGTCGAAGCAGCCGTTCGTGAAGACAACGCGTTTTTTCTTGCGGAGACTCTTTAATTTCGAGAGCAATTTTTTAAGTGTGGTCAGCATGATTGTCGGAATTTATCACACCTTCGCGACCCTTGCAACCGTAAGGACGAAGACCCTGGCGCCGGATTTTTTTAATACCTTCGAGCATTCCCTTACGGTCGCGCCGGTGGTGTAAACGTCGTCCATGAGAAGCACCTTTTTTCCCTTGAGCGCCGAGGGGTTTTTAACCGAGAACGCGCCTTTTACGTTATCGAGTCTTTCTTTCTTTTTCAGGTTTACCTGAGGAGGGGTGTGGCGCGTCCTTACGAGGCTTAGGTAGTCCACCTTCGAGCCGACCCTTTTCGCGAGTTCTCTCGCGAGGAGAAGCGATTGGTTAAAGCCCCTTTGTTTGAGCCTCGTATCGTGAAGAGGCACCGGAACAATCGTATCAAAGCCGGTTTCTTCGAGAGAGGCGTACGCGCCGGCAAGGAACGTTGAGAATGCCTTTGTAAACGAGAAATCGCCGTTGTATTTGAAGCAATGCACGGCTCTTATCGCGTCCTTATCGTAATATACGGCGCTCCTTGCCTTTATAAAGGGGATTTTTTCAATAATGCATTCGGCGCAGGCATGGTTTTCTCCCGTTTTAGAAACGAACGGCACTCCGCACACGGCGCATAGAGGCTCGGTAATCGCCTTGAATCCGGAAAGGCACGCTTCGCAAAGGCCTTTTTCTTCGAGCGAGTTTTTGCAAAGAGGACATATCGGCGGAAGGAGGAGGTTCGAAAAGGATACAAGGATGTTTTTTGAATACGCGGCCATGGCATTTTTAAAATATCTTGATAAGGGTTGTAAGTCAAGGTTATTAAAAAATCGTGTCCTTGCGGACGGCACTTTTCTCCTCCCCTTTTTATAAGGGGAGGCCGGGTGGGGTGGGGTAAAAACAGATTCAAGACAACCTCCCCGCTTCCCCTTGCATTGTCCGCCTGCGGCGGACGCAAGGGGAGCCTGCCTCCTTGCTAAGGAGGGGAGTTAAAGATGCAAGTTAAAACATTGTGGGTGCAGGGGTCAGTCCTGCGGACAGCACGATGAATCAACAGCCCCCGGCGGCAGGGTTCCCGTTGCGCGAAGCCATTGCAACGGGAAGTTGCCGCAGGAGATAATTGAAACATTAGGGGTCAAGGGCTCAGCCCTTGCTGCACAAGTTCTTTGAAAACGCGGCAATTTCATGTTATTGTAAAACTCATGAATTCGTATGCTGGGTAAACTTAAAACGCGTCTTTTAAGGACGCATAACGCCATAATGGGCGGGCTTGAGTCCGTCTTGGGCAGCGAATCGAGGCTTTCTTCGCTTGACGCTCTGGAAGAGGCCCTCGTGAGTTCCGATGTCGGGGCCAGGGTCGCCGGGGAGATAGTGGACGGCTTGAAGGACAGTCTTCACCTCGGCAAGGACGCCGTGGCGTCCCGCATGAGGGACATGGTTTATCTCATGATAAAGGACGTCGAGGCGCCGCTCGACGTGTCCGTTGGCGGACCTCCGTTTGTCATAATGGTTTTGGGCGTAAACGGAGTCGGCAAGACAACTACCATAGGCAAACTCGCGCTTCGCCTCAGTTTGGAAGGAAAAAGCGTTATAATAGGCGCGGCCGACACGTTCAGGGCCGCCGCCATAGAGCAGTTAGAGATATGGGGGGAGCGCGCCCGGTGCCCTGTCGTAAAGCATGCCCACGGCGCGGACCCCGGGGCCGTTGTTTTCGACGCGGTAAAGTCCGCGGTAGCGCGGAAGGCCGACGTGGTGATACTCGATACCGCCGGAAGGCTTCACACAAAAACGAATCTCATGGAAGAACTCAAGAAGATAAAACGCGCGGCAGGAAAAGAGGTTAGCGGAGCGCCGCACGAGAACCTCCTTGTCGTGGACGCCTCGACCGGACAGAACGCCCTTAGTCATGCTAAACTCTTTAACGAGGCAGTCTTCGTTACGGGCATAGCCGTAACCAAACTTGACGGCACGGCAAAGGGCGGTATAATAGTTCCGATAGCGAGGGAGCTTAAAATCCCCATAAGATTCATAGGGGTCGGCGAGGCAGCGGAAGACCTGAAGGATTTTAGCGCGCGGGATTTTGTCGACGCCTTGATATAGAAATAAGGCGGAGGAAAGGCGCGGAACCAATCGAGGAGATAATCCATCATGGCAGATGACAAGAAAAAAAGCGGCGAACACGGCATCGGCGACTATGTGCTTTTAAGGCCGGACAGGCGTAAAGAGGTAAGGCGTCATCTTCTGGTTTTAAGGGTATGCGGGGAGAACGACAATGTCTTTTTCGGCTACGCGAAGAACTTAAGCAGGGGCGGGATTTTTATCGCGACCGTAAACCCGAGAATGGTCGGAGACGAGTTTACCATCTCGTTTAAACTGCCGGATTGCGGCGACAAGGTTGTGTGCAGGTGCCGCGTGACGTGGGTGCGGGAATACAGTCCCAAAACCAATCTGGAGCCGGGCATGGGCATATGTTTCATAGACCTGGATCAGGAGATAAAAACGAAAATAGAAGAATGGGTCAAGAAAGGTTAGGGCAGGCGTTCTCGGAAGTTAGCGGTTAATTCCATCCACGCAAGGAGGTTTTATGGCGGATAAGAAAGATACCCTCGCGTCTTCGTCGAAGACCAAGTCGCCGCGCGAAGGCAGAAAACGGATACTTGTCCTTCGCGTTACGGACGAAACCGAAAAGGTAGCGTACGGATACGGAAGAAACATAAGCAAAACCGGCATGTTCATAGTAACCATGAAGCCGCGCAAGGTAGGAGAAGAGTTTGGCATCGTGTTCGAACTGCCGCGTTACCATGTAAAGGTCGCGTGCCGTTGCAGGGTCGCTCGCGTAAGGGATGGCAAAGCCGGCGCCGGCGAGCCGGCCGGCATGGGGGTTATGTTTTTGGATATAAGCAATGAGCATCAATCTAAGGTGGATGAGTGGACTAAAGAGGAGTTTTTCGGATAAAAAACCTCACGGCCCGGCGAGGGCAAGGGATGAAAGCGCTGACGGCAAGAGTGATTCCGGCATGGGCGTCAGGTTCTCGGATATAGACTGGGAAACGGGCCTCCATATCGGCGCGCGGGTCGACGGCGGCCGGATTATTTAACCTTTGTTGCCTTGCAAAGAGTTTTGAAACGCGCTGAAAAGGCCGTATCTTCGGGGTCCGCGTAATGCCATTCAAAAGGGTTTCTTCCCATGTAGGCGCCGTCCTTGTCCTCTTTGTTCCGAAGAAGCGTCCTTTCCGTGCGTTCCTTGCAATCTATCTCAATCAGGTCGACCGTTTCCTCTGATTTAGATTTTTGAGCGTCGAAGCAGGTTTTTTTCTGCCACGCCCGTATTATTCCCTTTTCAGGAGACATGACGCTGTCCTTGTCCAGGTAGAATTCGCAAAACGGCACTTTGCCCTGCTTGTCGACATAGTATAATTCCCATCCCGCGGCGATTCCCTGCCTCGGCGCGAAAATTGCCAAAAACGCCGCAACCAAAACCATTTTTTTCATGTCAATGTCCCTCCGCGTCGGTTTATCCCTTTACCGTCCATTTCGTGCCGTCCGGGCTGTCTTCGAGTATTACGTCAAGCTTAAGGAGTTCGTCCCTTATGGCGTCGGCCCTTTTGAAATCCCTGTTTTTTCTGGCCTCGAATCTTTCTTTCACGAGTTTTTCTATCTCGAAGGGAGGGAGTTTCGCGCGAAGGCGTATGTCCCTGAAGTAGTCTTCGCTTTTTTTGTCGAAGACGCCGAGGAGTTTTCCGGCCTCCCTGATCAGCGCGGTTATAAGGGGGAGTTCTTTTTTCGCCTCATTCGTTCCCTTGGTTTTCGCTTCGTCCATGACGCGGTTCGCCTTCGCCACCTCTTCGAACACCGCGCCTACCACGGCTGCGGTGTTGAAGTCGTCGTCCATGGCGGTAAGGAGCTTTGCCGCGCGCGCTTTTTCGAGAACCGGGTCGGCCGGGGGAAAGGCTGAGCTTCCCAATTCCTTTTCCATCCTCTCGAGAGTCCTGTAGAACCGCTCTGTTTTGGCCTCGGCCTCTTTCAGCGAATCCGCTGAATATTCAATCGGCGAGCGGTAGTGGCTCGACATGAGAAATAGCCTCACGCTCTCGGAGGAGTTCCCCTTCAAGGCCTCGCGTATGGTCAGGATGTTGCCTACGGATTTGCTCATCTTTTCTTTTTCTATGTTCACGAATCCGTTATGCATCCAGTATCTGACGAACGGTATTCCTCCGGCCGCTTCGCTCTGGGCGATTTCGTTTTCGTGGTGCGGAAACACGAGGTCTTTACCGCCGCCGTGTATGTCTATCGTATTGCCGAGAAACTTGGCGCACATGGCCGAGCATTCTATGTGCCAGCCCGGACGCCCCTCGCCCCACGGGCTTTTCCACGCGGGCTCATTAGGCTTGTTTTTTTTCCAGAGGGCGAAGTCAAGCGGGTCGAGTTTTCTTTCGTCTATCTCGACTCTGGCGCCCGATTCGAGTTCTTCGATGTTTTTGCCCGAGAGTTTGCCGTAGCCTTTGAACTTTCTGACGGAATAATACACGTCTCCGTCCGTCTCGTAGGCGAAGCCGTTCTCGATGAGTCTGCCTATGAGGTCTATTATTTCGGGCACGGTCTCGGTTGCCTTCGGCCTTATCGCCGGAGTCAGGACGCCGATGGCGGCCATGTCCTCGTCGTAGGCCGATATGTAACGCCGCGCTATATCCTCGCAGCTTACGCCTTCTTTATTCGCGCGATTTATTATCTTGTCGTCTATATCGGTATAGTTTTTGACGAAGGCGACGTCAAAGCCCCTGTATTTCAGATGCCTGTAAACGGCGTCGAAGGCGACGGCGCTCCTCGCGTGCCCTATGTGGCTTAAGTCGTACACCGTGGGGCCGCACACGTACATCTTCACCTTGCCCGGGACGAGGGGAACGAAGTCTTCTTTTTTTCCGCTTATTGTGTTGAAGATCTTTATGGACACGCGTTTTCTCCGTCTTTTATCCTTTTTAATATTTCGTCCCTGCCGAGAATCCTTGCGATATTTTCAATCTCCATGCCTTCGATAGACCCGGTAAGGGCCGCCCTTATCGGCATGAAAAGGGCCTTGCCTTTTTCGTCCGTTTTTTTAAGTCCTGCAAGCACGGTCTTCCATGACGCTTCGTCTATCTTTTCGGTTTTCAGGACCTCGATGGCAAGTGTTTTCAGGATTTTTTTGGACCGTTCTTCGCTAAGGAGCAGGCAAACGCTTTCGTTCCACGCGGGTTTTTTTAATACCGCCTTGATGCGCGTTCCTATTTCGATTGTTGTTTCCGCCCCGTTTTTGGCGAGCGCTATGGCGTAAACGAGTTTTTCCCTCGGCATATCCTTGAATTCCGGTGCGATTAAGCCGTAGAGGCTTTCCGGACTCGCAAAGGCTATGGCGTCGCGGTTATATTTTTTGAGCGATTCTTCGTCGAATATTGACGGGCTTTTCGATAGAGCCGAGGCGTTGAAGAGTATCTCCATTTCGTTAAGCGTAAGAAGGTCATTTACCGGAGTTTCGACGCGGCGAAGCCCCGGCGACCAGCCGAGCCGCGCCACGGAGTTCAAGACGGCTTCTTTGAGATACCCGTTTTCCCTGAGGGCCGCGACCGAGAGGGCCGCGTCGCGTTTACTTAGCGGCGTTTTATCTTTCGAAAGCACGAGAGGTATGTGGCCGTAAAATGGGGGTTCGAGCCCGAGGGCATTTAAGACGGCAATTTGCCTCGGCGTGTTCGACAGGTGGTCGTCGCCCCTTATGACGTGGGTTATGTTCATCAGAGAGTCGTCTATTGCGGCGGCGAAGTTATAGGTGGCGACGTTGTCCGAGCCGATTATTATGAAATCCCCCATGCCGGCGCCCTCGAACGAGAGACGTCTGTGAACCATGTCCTCGAATTCGATTTTGCCGTCCGGCACCTTGAACCTTATCGCCGCCGCGTTGCTCGGGACGCCTTCCGGCTTTCCGTCGCGGCACCTTCCGTCGTATCTCGGCGGGAG
>JBBTLC010000022.1:0-4486 GCA_038068875.1 Deltaproteobacteria bacterium | reverse complement strand
AAACATGTACGTCGACCTGCCCCACCAGTTCAAGGGCACTCACATGAGCCGCTTCGTGGAGATCCTTAATGAGCACAGGGGCGAGATAACCGTAAAAAACTTCCCGCAGATATTGAAGAAAATGAAAAAGAGGTTCGACGCCGGGGTCGCGCACCTTGAAGTCGAGTTTCCGTATTTCATCGAAAAGAGCGCCCCTGTCTCCGGCAAGAAGGGGCTGATGGAGTACGGGTGCAAATTTTCCGGCGCGCTTTCAGACAAGATGGACTTCGTTCTGGAGGTATCCGTGCCCGTCTCCACCCTCTGCCCGTGCTCAAAGGAGATAAGCCGTTACGGGGCGCATAACCAAAGAGGGGTCGTAGTGGTCGGAGCGAGGTTTAAGGGCTTTGTCTGGATAGAGGACATAATAAAGGCAATCGAGGCGTCGGCATCGAGCCCGGTTTATTCGATACTCAAGAGGCCGGACGAAAAATACGTCACTGAAAAGGCCTACGAAAACCCCAAATTCGTGGAGGACGTGGTCAGGGAAGTCGCGATTAAACTCAAAAAGATAAAAGGCCTTTACCACGCGCGGATAGAGGCCGAGAACTTCGAATCCATCCACAACCACAACGCCTACGCTTTTCTGGAAACCGATTATAACGGCAAGCGCTCCCCTCACCCTACCCTCTCCCGCAAGGGGAGAGGGTAGAAGAGACATGCCATTTTATTCTGTCATTCCCGTCCGCAAGGCAGGCGTGACCCCTGCGATGTTTCAAATTGCCTATTTTAACTCCCCTCCTTACCAAGGAGGGGGCGGGGGAGGTTGTCTTTAATCTTTATTTCTACCCAACCCGGCCTCCCCTTATAAAGGGGAGGAGAAAGATGCGCCGTCCGCAAGGACAAAGCGGCATCAGACCAGTCCCAAAACTTCCTTGAGTTTGGTCTTGAGTTCGTCGGCCCAGAAGGGGTTGCCTTTTTGTATGAAGCCCCTTACCTTAAGGTCGAACCATTTCGGGTCGAGCGCGATGTCGTCTATGATGTCTTTTCCGGTGGTTATTATGGCGGGTATGGGTTTTCCGAGCGAGGCGACCCTATTAAGCACGTCTTCGCCGTCCAGTTGGCGGTTCGGGTCGGAGGGGTCTTTCAAGTGAAGGTCGGTTATTATGATGTCGAAGCGCGACAAGGCGATTTGCTTTAAAGCTTCCTCGCCGCTTTTTACCGTAACAAGGGAAATATCAAGGTCTGTAAGGCTGTGTTGCGCTATGGCTATGGCGAGTTTGTCGTCGTCTATGAAGATGACTTTTTTCTTTCCCGCGTCTTCCCCTGACGCCTGAGCCGGGGGTTTTTGCGCCTGCGCTTGAGCCGGCGCCGGAGCGGCGCTTGTTACGCTTACGCCGGCCGGGCCGCTTTTTACGAGGAAACGCGCGCCGCATTTAATGCAGTTTATGTCCTCGCCCTTTCCCCATTCGGACAGGAGTTCCTCCGGTATCCACAGGCGAAACCTCGCGCCGCAACCGGAGCAGTTTATTTCTATCGCTTCTTTTTTTATTGTCATAGAAAAATCGAGGCCGCAAATTTTTTTCAGTCTAACGTAATACGCAAGTCAAGTCAACCGTTAACAGCCTCAAATGTCTTTTTCGCAAGGGCTGAGCCCCGACCCGCCCTATGGGGCGGGTACCCCGCGCAATGTTTTAACTTGCGTCAGGGTATGCGCGCCCCGATGCCTTTGGATACGGGGCGCTCCGTATTGAGACATCGGAGCGCCGCCGCGGTTTATTGATTCATCCGCCTCAGGCGGACCGTCCGCAGGACAGGCGCGGTCTCTTGACACTTGCGGTGGATTTGGTATAGTGGCGTGGATGTTAGTGATAGCCTTCATACCGGCCAGATACGGCTCGACCCGCCTCGAGGCAAAGCCTTTGCAAGACATAAAAGGCAAGCCCATGGTGCAGTGGGTTTACGAGAGGGTGAAACGCGCCAAGACCGTTCAGGGAGTCGCCGTCGCGACCGACGACGAAAGGATAGTGAGGGCGGTCGAGGCCTTCGGAGGGAAGGCCGTCATGACGTCCGGGTGCTGCCTTACCGGCACCGAGAGGGTCGCGGAGGCGGCAAGGTTTTTAGAGGCCGACATAATCGTGAACGTTCAGGGCGACGAGCCCTTGATAGAGCCCGCCCTTATAGACAGCATTGTCGAACCCATGTTAGCCGACCCTTCCATAGACATAGGCACGGCCAAGACCAAGCTTACTGACCCGGCGGAACTCTTGAGCCCGAACGTGGTAAAGGTCGTAACCGATAAGGACGGTTTCGCGCTTTATTTTTCGAGAAGTTCCATACCTTATTCAAAGAACTACTTTAAAAAGGGAAGCATGCAGGTCTATAAGCACCTTGGAATCTACGTTTACAGAAAAGACGCGCTCTTAAAGATGGCCGCCCTTAAGCAGACGGGGCTTGAGCTTAGCGAAAGCCTCGAACAATTGAGGGCGCTTGAAAACGGGATGGCCATAAAAGTGGTCGAAACCCCTTATACCTCCGTAGCGGTGGATACTCAGGAAGACCTCGACAGGGTAAGGAAACTGGCGGAAGATTTGTAGGCGGGGCGGCGCTTGAATTGTTTCTTTTTGTCATTCTCGATGTAGGACAGGCGTCCCGCCTGTCAGCACCACCAAAGTGGTGCAGGGTTGAGCGGGAATCCGGTTTTGCATTTCAGTATTTTATCGAATACATTGCCCGTACAGAGCGTCCATGGCCGAAGTAAAAAAACATCTGAAGACGAAATACATATTCGTAACCGGCGGGGTGGTGTCTTCGCTCGGCAAGGGCATTGCGAGCGCCTCAATCGGGGCGCTCCTCGAGGCGAGGGGGCTTACGATAACGCTCTTGAAGCTCGACCCTTACATAAACGTGGACCCCGGCACCATGAGCCCGTTCCAGCACGGAGAGGTCTTCGTCACGGACGACGGCGCGGAAACCGACCTCGACTTAGGCCATTACGAGAGGTTCACGACCGCGCGGATGTCCCGTAAAAATAACTACACGACCGGTCAGATTTATGACACCGTCATAACCAAAGAGAGGCGCGGCGATTATCTCGGAGGCACCGTGCAGGTAATTCCGCACGTTACGGACGAGATAAAAAGCAAGATCCTCGGTTTGTCGGACGAGATAGACGTCGCCATAGTCGAGATAGGCGGCACGGTCGGCGACATAGAGAGCCTGCCGTTTCTCGAAGCCATAAGGCAGCTGCGGTTCGACCTCGGCAGGGAAAACGTCATGTACGTCCATCTGACGCTTGTTCCTTATATAAGCTGCGCCGGGGAACTCAAGACCAAACCCACGCAGCACAGCGTCAATAAGCTCCGCGAGATAGGCATTCAGCCGGACGTTTTGATATGCCGCACCGACAGGCCGATTGATCAGTCCTTGAAGTCCAAGATAGCGCTTTTCTGCAACGTGGATAAAGACGCCGTCATATCGGCAATTGACGTGGCCTCGGTTTACGAGGTTCCGCTCATCTTCAGGCAAGAGGGGCTTGACGAAAAAATCTCGAAGACCCTTAACATCTGGGCGAGGTCCCCGAAGTTGGACGAGTGGGAGCGCATAGTGAAAAGGCTTCATGCCCCGGCGCACGAAGTGAGGATAGGGATTGCCGGCAAATACGTAAACGTGCAGGATTCTTATAAAAGCCTTCACGAGGCCCTGATACACGGAGGCCTCTCGAACAACTCGAGCGTGTCCTTTAAGTATATAGATTCCGAAGACATCGAGAAAAAGGGCGCGGAGACGCTTTTATCCGATTGCGACGCGGTGCTCGTGCCGGGCGGGTTTGGAGACCGCGGCATAGAGGGCAAGATTTCGGCAATAAGGTACGCGAGGGAGAAGAAAAAGCCGTTTCTCGGCATCTGCCTCGGCATGCAACTTAGCGTCGTGGAGATAGCGAGAGACATAGCCGGATTATCCGGCGCCAACAGCGCCGAATTCGACCCCAATACCCCTTACCCTGTAATACATATAATGGAGTCCCAGAAAGGCGTCGACAAAAAAGGCGGCACCATGAGGCTCGGCGCGTACCCATGCGTCATAAAGAAAGGTTCGAAGGCGAATAAGATATACGGAACGTTAGAGATATCCGAAAGGCACAGGCACCGTTACGAGGTCAATACCAAATTCCGCCCGAAGTTGGAGAAGGCGGGTCTTGTGTTCTCGGGGCAGAGCCCGGACGGGGCATTGATGGAGATAATAGAGTATCCCAATCATCCGTGGTTCGTCGGTTGCCAGTTTCATCCGGAATTCAAGAGCAGGCCTGTTTCGCCTCATCCGCTCTTCAGGGATTTCATAAGGGCGGCATTGCACGAAAAGACGGCCCCGAAAAAGGGAAAGAAGAAAAAAGGGGCGTAGGGCGGGCGTAAAGACGCAGACCTAAAGGTCTGCCCTACGTAAGACGGGAATAAAATGTAGGGCAGGGCTTTAGCCCTGCTATTTTAGCCTTGCTTAAAGACGCAGAAGC
>JBBTLC010000021.1:0-7740 GCA_038068875.1 Deltaproteobacteria bacterium | reverse complement strand
GCGCGCGGTCTTGAATTATAATTGCTTGACATGGAAAATCCGTAGGCCCCGGCGCTCATTATGGCGAGCAGTTCTCCTTTTTCGACTGAGGGAATTTCCCTGTCCTTCGCGAAAAAATCCCCGCTCTCGCATATAGGGCCGACGACGTCCGCTATAATCTCCGGCGCGTTCGTGACAATTACCGGCTTTATCGCGTGGTACGCCCCGTAAAGAGCCGGGCGGGCGAGGTCGTTCATGGCGGCGTCGGTTATTATGAAGTTTTTCCCGGCGCTTTTTTTGGTATAGACGACCCTTGTTACGAGTATGCCGGCGTTACCCGTTATATTTCTGCCCGGCTCGAATATAAGGGTTACGCCGAGCCCCTTGGTTTCTTTTATCACGGCCTCGCCGTATTTCGAAGGATGCGGCGCGTCTTCGTCCTTATAGGTTATGCCGCGCCCTCCGCCCATGTTCAAGTAACGTATCGGTATGCCTTCTTTTCTCAAAGTTCCGACAACGGTCTTTACTTTTCTGAGGGCGTCCATGAAAGGACTTAACTGCGTAATCTGGCTGCCTATGTGGCAGTCGACTCCAACGAGGTCTATATTTTTAAGGTTCTCCTTGGCATAGACATACTCCTTTATGGCCGCGCCGGTCTCTATGCCGAATTTATTCTTCTTAAGCCCCGTCGAGATATAAGGGTGCGTCTTGGGGTCAACGTCGGGATTTATCCTTATGGCCACGGAGGCCGTCTTCTTTAATTTCTTCGCAATTCTGTTTATCTCGCGGAGTTCTTCGGGAGATTCAACGTTGAACATGAGGATATTTTTCTTTAACGCGTAGGCTATCTCGTCGGCCCTTTTTCCGACTCCCGAATACACGACCTTTTTCGTGTCTCCTCCGGCCTTTACCACCCTGAAGAGTTCCCCGGCTGACACTATGTCAAACCCGCCGCCCATAGCCACGAAGGTCTTCAATATGGCGATATTGGAATTCGCCTTGACGGAATAACAAATTAGGTGAGGCGTTTCCTTGAATGCCGAATCAAAGGCGTTTAAATGCCTCGTAAGGGTCTTATGGCTGTAAATAAAAACAGGGGTGCCGGCCTCGGCCGCTATCCTCTCGACGCTTACGCCTTCCGCGAAGAGCTTTTTGCCTTTATAGGAAAAAAAATGCATAAACCTGAAATCTCCGTGATGCAAGAAGTGTTTATCTGAAAAAAGAAACCTCTGCCGGAGGTTTGGGCATGGTTTTCTTGCCGCATCCGATGACGCCGAATGCCATTATAATAACCGCCAAAACAACAAAAAACCCGTTGCAACGGATTTCAAAAACGCTGCTTATCATATTAACCTTTCTTAAGTTCATCTTCCACTTTTTTGAGCCGCCTCGCGACAACAGTCTTCGCCGTGCCTCCGTAAATCTTTCTCGAGGCGACGGAATTCTCGACAAGCACTGCCCTCAATATGTCCCTCTCAAAGAGATTGGAAAACCCCTTCCAATCTTTAAGGGTGAGGTCTTCGAGGGTCTTGCCTTTCGTAACGCAATTGGCGACTATCTTGCCGACTACCTCATGCGCCTTTCTGAAGGGAAGGCCTTTTTTAACGAGGTAATCCGCCGCGTCGGTCGCGGTGAGGAATCCCTCCACGGTCGCCTTCTTCATTTTATCTTTTTTGACCTTCATGGTCTTCAACATCAAAGGAAAAACCTTAAGAAGATTCTTTACCGTATCAACAGTGTCAAAGATAGGCCCCTTGTCTTCCTGCATGTCTTTATTATAAGCGAGGGGAAGGCCTTTCATCACGACGAGAAGGCTTACGAGGTTTCCGTAAACCCTTCCGGCCTTGCCTCGTCCGAGTTCCGCAATGTCCGGGTTTTTCTTCTGAGGCATTATGGAAGAGCCCGTTGAAAAGGCGTCGGATAATTCCACGAACCCGAACTCCTGAGAACTCCAGAGTATAATCTCCTCGCTCAAGCGCGACACGTGAGTCATTAAAATAGAAGAAGCCGCCAAAAACTCAAGGCCAAAATCCCTGTCTGATACCGCGTCAAGGGAATTTTCCGTAACACAAGAAAACCCGAGCGTCCTCGCCATAAATTTTCTATCGAGGTTATAGGGACTTCCCGCAAGGGCGCCTGAGCCGAGAGGCATACAGTCCGTCCTCTTGAGGCAATCGGAAAACCTGTCAAAATCCCTCTTTAGCATCTCATAATAAGCAAGAAGATGATGAGCGAAGAGAACGGGCTGAGCCCTCTGAAGATGCGTGTAGCCCGGCATTATAGTGTCAACGTGCTTTTTGGCTATCTCAAAAATCGTCCGTTGAAATTCCTTTATAAGAGAAAGGATAGAGGCAATTTCGTCTTTCAGATAAAGCCTCTCATCAAGAGCGACCTGATCGTTACGAGACCTTCCCGTATGGAGCTTTCCTCCGAGCTTGCCGATTTTTTCAATAAGGTGTTTTTCAATCGCCATGTGTATGTCTTCCATATCAGGGGTAAAAACGAACTTGCCCGACGAAATCTCTTTTTCAATTGCGCGAAGGCCCTTTATAATCTTGGATGTCTCATTCTTTTTAAGCGCTCCCGCCCTTCGAAGCGTCATGGCGTGGGCGATTGAGCCTTGGATGTCGTGCTTATAAAGCCTCTTATCGAACGATATGGAGGCGTTCAACTCCTCGGCAAGTTTGTTCGTAGTTTCTTTAAAACGGCCTGACCAGAGTTTTGTCTTCTTATCCATCCAGCCCCTCCACTATTCCCGCGTATAGCAGCGGCACCATTATCTCGTGATGTCCGGTAAGCCTGAAGCCTTTCCCGCCGCCCATGGTCGGACGCCGCACCACGTTAGTAATGGGGCGGTAGTGCTGTATAAAGTCCATGTTGACCGTGGTAAAGTTTTTCACCTTATGCCCAAGATTTCTCGAAAGGGTAATTGCCTTTAAAAAAACCTCCGGCATTATTACGGCCGAGCCGATGTTCAGGTAAACCCCTCCTTCGAGAGCGCTCACCACTCCGGCAAAGAGTTTAAAGTCAGCAAGGCTCGCTTTGCCTGTCGCCGCGCCGTCCATCTGCGGGTGGATGTGGACTATATCGGTTCCGATCGCCACGTGCACCGTAACCGGAATGCCGAGCCGCGCGCCTGCGGCGAGAATGCTAAGGCATTTATAAGGGTAGCGGGATTTTTCTATCATCTCCCCGACGCTTCTTCCTATGCCGAATCCCTTTTTCGCGCCCATTTTTATGGCTTTATTTATGAGGCTCCCTGTTTCCTCCGCCATGCCGAAGGCTCCGCTTCCGAGCTCAGAGTCAACGTCCTCCGACGTGGAGCCTAAATAAGCCAATTCAAAGTCGTGCACAATGCCGGCGCCGTTCATGGAAACGGAATTTATCACGCCCCTCTCCATCAAGTCTATTATAAGTGGGCTCAAGCCCGTCTTTATCACGTGCGCGCCCATGCCGATTGCGATTGTCTTTCTTTTTTTACGCGCAAGGACGATTGCCGCCACCACATCCTTAAAATCCTTGGCTCCGAGGATGTCAGGAAGAGAGTCGAAAAAATCCCTGAAGGTTCCGCCCCTTTCCGGAATCTTCGCGAGGTCCGCGACGCTCACCTTGCTTTTTCTTTTCCTTATGGAATATGTCCGGATTCCTTTTGAAGAAAGAGGTTTGATCTTCATTTCACAACCTTCTGAAAGAGAAAATGGTCTATGAGCTGGCATATGGTGTGGCATATCGTTATGTGCACTTCCTGAATCCGGGGCGTTGACTGGGACTCCACGTTCAAAACAATGTCCGCCTTTTGCGCGAGCTCTCCGCCGTCTTTCCCTGTCAAGGCTATCGTCTTTATGCCGAGACCCTTCGCCATCTCGGCCGCCTTTATGACGTTTTTGGAATTACCGCTCGTCGAAAGGGCTAATAGAACGTCGTTTTCTTTTCCGATTGATTTTACCTGCTTGGCGAAGACGAGGTTAAAGTCGTAATCGTTTCCTATGCTCGTTATGACGGAGGTATCAACGGTTAAGGCTATGGCCGGAAGCGGCGGCCTTTCTATCTCAAAGCGGTTCACAAACTCCGCGGCTATGTGCTGGCTGTCGGCGGCGCTCCCGCCGTTGCCGATTATCATGAGTTTGCCGTTGTTTTTAAAGCACTCGACGATTGTTTCCGCGGCCTCGACTATAAGAGCGGCGTTCTTCTTGGTTAAGAAATGCTCTTTTGCCTTTACGCTTTCTTTAAAGGCTTTTACGACGATTTCGCTCTCCATGAGCCTCCTTTTTTAAAGCGTGGCTTGATTATACCTTCGCGCCATAATCTGTCAAGCGGGCAGGGCTGAGCCCGGCACCCGATTCAAAAAAATACCGCTACTCGCCACCGTCTCACTTTATATCAAGAACTTCCCGTTTTTCTGTATGGGCAAGCCGTCTATGTATAAGGCGCCGTTCTTTCTTAAATCCTTTATCATGTCCCAGTGTATGGCGCTTTTATTCTTGCCCCCGGCCTCTTCATACGATCTTCCGACCGCGAGGTGCACCGTGCCGCCTATCTTTTCGTCAAAGAGTATGTCCTTTGAAAACTTTTGTATGCCGTAATTCACCCCGACGCCCAGCTCTCCCAAAAACCTCGCGCCCTTATCCGTATCGAGCATCTGCAAGAGGAACGCCTCGTTTTTGTCCGCGCTCGCCTCCACGACCTTGCCGTTCCTGAACCGAAGCCTTATGCCGAGAACTTCCCTTCCCTGATAAATGGCCGGCATCTCATAGTATATGTAGCCCTCGGCGCTGTCTTCGATTGGCGAGAGAAAAACCTCGCCGTCGGGCATGTTGCGCTCGCCGTAGCAAGAAATGGCCTTTCTTCCCTTTATGCTTATCTTTAAGTCCGTATCCTTGCCCACTATACGCGCTTCTTTCCCTCTATCGAGGACGCGCTTTAGTTTCTCCTCTTGTTTCTTGACCTTGTTCCAGTCTATGTTCGTGGCGTTGTAGAGAAATCCCTCGTACTCCACGAGGCTCATATCGGCCTCCTGCGCCAGGGCCTGCGTCGGGAAATTACAGAGTATCCAGCGTTTTTCGTTCACGATGGTTTCCTGAATGGCCTTTAAGGCGATGCTCCTTTGACTTATCTTCCGGGAATCGGCGTTGGACAGGGATTTCTTGTTAAGGGGCGCCCTTATGTTCACGACGCAGTCTATGTTTTTCGCCTCATAGAACTTCGTCTTGGGAAAGTTTATGAGCTGGTCTTCGCTTGCATTATCGTAAAAAATGTTTTGCGTCTCCTCAAAACCAACGCTCAAAAGCGGATGGCCTCCGGCGCGAAGCACTTCTTCGAAGACCTCGAGCACGAGCGGCTTTCCGAGTTCGCTCGACGACGCTATGAGGACGACATCGTTCTTTTTTACGCCGAGCGAATGCCCGACGAGTATGCTTGCGAGTTTCTTTATCCTTTGGTCGGCCATGCCCGTCCTCCGTTACGAATTTTGACGAAACCTTTTGCCCTGAAACCCGCCTCTTTCTTTAAGAAGCCTCTCTATCCTATTCTTTATCGCGAGTTTTTTCGCGCCCCAATCCGGCGCGATAAGGAATTCTTTCGGCGTATCGCCCGACAACCTGCAAACGACCATATCGGGACGCAAAACCTCAATGGATTCTACCACGGCTCGGACGTACTCTTCAAGGGAAAGGAGTTTTACTAAGCCTTGTTTATACATCTCCTCAAGAGGCGTATTCCGAACGACGTCGAGCTGATGGAACTTCACCCCCCACACTGGAAGAGAGGAAATAAATTCAGCGGTCGCGATCATATCCGAAAGTTCCTCTCCGGGAAGGCCGAATATAATATGCGCCACGACGTCTATGCCGCGCCTCAAGGCCCGCTCGACCGCATCAGCGAAGTCCGCCGCGGTATGGCCTCTTTTAACGAGTTCAAGGGTCGAATCCTTCGAAGACTGAAGCCCCAATTCGAGCCAGAGAAATCCTGTTTCCTTTTTTATCGCGGCCAATAAATCCAAAACCTCGTCTCCGGCGCAGTCTGGCCTCGTGGAAACGGAAAGCCCCGCGACCAACGGATGTCTTACGGCCTCCCTGTACAGGCCTTCAAGATAATCTAACCGGGCGTAGGTGTTGGTGTTCGCCTGAAAATGCGCTATGAATTTCTCGGCCTTGACCTTTTTCGAGGCCGCCTTTATGCCGGAGTCTATCTGCTCCGTGACGCCCATGCCTTCCTTATACGAGCCCCATACGAGAGTCGAAGGCTTGCAATAAACGCAACCCCCCGTGCCTTTGGTTCCGTCGCGGTTCGGACAGGTAAGGCCGGCGTATATCGGAACCTTCCACACCTTTTGACCGAAGCGTTCTTTAAAATAATCGGAAAGATTATTATAGAGTTTATCGCTCATCTTTATATTTTTCTCCGACAAGAAGCCCTAAGCCGGACATCCATCCGTTGACTTCGACATTGCCTTAGGCAAAACAAGTTGAGGGTCAAGGGGTCACCCCTTGACCCTGTACTTTTTAACGAACCCCGAAGGCCTGAGGCTTAGCTTTGTTTGTCGAAGCCCCTCTATGCCGAGATCCTGCTCCCTGTTTATGTAAATATACTTCTCGGGAAGGAGGGAGGCAAAGGCCTGGCTCACGAACTGAAGAAGCCCCTTGTAATCGCCGCTTCCTTTTTCAAAATGCACCGCGAACGTGTCCGTCCGACCTAATTCCTCTCCCAATGTATAGGCCGCGGGCTTAGCGTCAACGTAATAGACCGAGCCGCAAAGAGACAACTCCTCCATCTTTTCGAGGGCCTCTTTTGAGGCGTCGTAATCTCCGGGGTCCGGCCTCTCGGCCCTCCATGCGTCCAGCACCTTCAGCGCGTCAGGAAACCGCTCCTCCGTAAGAGGCATGCCTTCGCAGGAATAATTCGACACAAAGGCGTTGACGAGATTTTTCTTCTTGTGGAACTTCCGTCCGGAAAGGCTCGTCATGTCTTCCCTCAAATAAAGGTAATCGAAGTTATCCCTGTCCTCGCTCGGTTTATAACCGAGCTTCACGAGGGTCGCGGCGTCATCCTCGGTCGCGCACTTCATCGAGGAAAATCTCTCGAAGAGTTCTTTAAGAACGGCCTCTTCAGGAAGACCGCCGGGGGCAATGAAAAAGGGCTTGCCATTGTCGTGTCCAACGAAAATAAACGAGTCTTTGAACTTCGCCACCCGGTAATTATGAACATGCCTGAAGAGATAAACGTTCGCGAAGGTGAACTCGGAAACGCCGTTCTTTACGAAAGAAAAAAAAGGATGCAGGACACCCCTTTGCTCAAGCGTTATTTCTTCGAATTCAGGATAGGTTTTTATCAAATACAGGCTCCTTAAATCTTTATCCGGATTATAGCAACTTTAACTGCAATTCGCCACGAGGCGCGCTTGTCAAAGGTTTCTTCATCCTCTTGACAAAGACGCATGGTTGGGCTAAAGTTGAACTCAGATTTTTTCAGGACAGGCAGGCTGCAAAAAAACCCTATTCCAAGGAGGTCTATGTTATGAAAAAAATCGTACTGGCAATCGCGATACTCGCTTTTGTCGTCGGCGTGAACGTGCAAACGTCCCATGCCGCGAAGGCGCAGAACAACACCGGGTGCGGTCTCGGCGCGACAATCATCACCGAAGCCGACAGCCTCCTCGCTCAGGTGGTGATGGCGACTCTTAACGGCACCTTAGGCAACCAGACTTTCGGCATCACCTCAGGCACCTCCGAGTGCAAGCAGGCTACAAAGATAGTCTCGAACGAC
>JBBTLC010000020.1:0-4743 GCA_038068875.1 Deltaproteobacteria bacterium | reverse complement strand
CAGGCTACCGCCGACGCTCTGGCGGTTCTTGACGTTCTCTCGTCTTTCGCAGGAATATCCGAGGAGATGGGCTATGTAAAGCCCGATATGACGGACAATGACACGTTCATCGTGGAAGAGGGCAGGCATCCGGTGATAGAGAAAAAACTTTCCGGCGACTTCGTGCCGAACGATACCCGCCTTGACACCTCGAAAAACCAGATCATCGTTATAACCGGCCCGAACATGGCCGGTAAATCCACTTACATAAGGCAGGTCGCGCTTATGGCGATAATGGCCCATGCCGGATGCTTCGTTCCGGCGAAGAGGGCCTCCATCGGGGTCATAGACAAGATATTCACGAGGGTAGGGGCGTCCGACGACATATCGCGGGGACACTCTACCTTTATGGTAGAGATGAGCGAGACGGCGAACATACTTAATAACGCGACAAGGAAAAGCCTCATCATATTGGACGAGATAGGACGCGGCACCTCCACGTTCGACGGCCTTAGCATAGCGTGGGCCGCCGCCGAATACATACACGACAATCCCGCTCTCGGGGCAAAGACCCTTTTCGCCACTCATTACCACGAGCTGACCGAGCTTTCCTTGACAAAGGAAAGGGTCAAAAACTATAATATGGCGGTTAAGGAATGGAACGACAAGATAACCTTTTTAAGGAAGATAGTTCCCGGCGGCGCGAGCAGGAGCTATGGAATCCACGTGGCCGAGCTGGCGGGACTGCCGTCTCCCATAATAGACAGGGCGAGGGAAATCTTAAGGAATCTCGAAAGCGGGGAGCTTACCGAAAGCGGCATGCCGAGGATAGCGGGAGGGAAGAATCAGCCCGGACGCGGCATGAATAGTGCCGTTCAGCTTGCCATGCCGGTTATGGACGTTCCTAAAAAAGACCCTGTAAGACGCGAACTTGAAAAGCTCGACATTACCGGCACGACGCCGCTCGAAGCCCTGTGCGTGCTCAGTAAACTCAAGGAACTCATGGACAAATGACGTTAAAGGCGAAAATATTTTTCATCATGTCGGTTTTGTTTCTTATTCCCGCTATTGGCGGCTCTTCCATGCCGCAGAGGGAAGTCAGCGAAATACGCTATCGGTCATGGCCTAATTACACGAGGGTTGTCATTGAGCTCGACGGAAAGGCGGAGTACGCCTTTCGTCTTCTTAAACGCGATGAATCCATAAATAAACCGCAGCGCCTTTACGTTGACATAAAAAATTCCAAACTTTCAGGGGACGCGGGCAATCCGATACCCGTGCACGACGGGCTTCTTAATTACGTCAGGGCGGGGCAATATGATAAAGATACCGTCCGCGTGGTGCTCGATATCGAAAGCATTAAAGACTATAAGGTGTTTCCTCTATCGGGCCGTCCGTTTAGGATAGTAATAGACGTCATGGGCGCTAAATTCAAGGAAGGCTCGGACACGAAAAAACCGGCAACAGACGGCTCCGCCGGCACTATTGCGGCGCCTCCGGCAGTCGTTCCCCCCGCAGTGATTCCTTCGGCGCCTTTGGTTGTCGAAAAACCCGCGCCTCAGGCGGACGCCAATAAAAATATTTCGAAAATAAAAACAATAGTCATAGACGCGGGGCACGGCGGCAAGGATCCAGGCGCCATAGGCAAAAAGGGGCTTAAAGAAAAGGACGTAACCCTTAAACTCGCGAGGATGCTCCGCGACGAACTTAAAAAGAGAACAAACGCCCGGATAGTGCTCACAAGAGACAGCGACGTATACGTAAGGCTCGACGAGCGCACGGCCATAGCCAACAGCAAGGAGGCTGATTTGTTCGTGTCGCTCCACATTAACGCGAGCCCTAACAGGAAGGCGTCCGGCGTGGAAACGTATTATCTCGGTTCTTCTCAGGATGAAGATTCGGTCAGGGTGACGGCAAGGGAAAATTCCGCGTCAAAAGAAGAGATGGAAGATACCCTCCGGTACATACTTAACGACCTCGAAAGGGCGGGAAACCAGCAAGAATCCATAAGCCTCGCCGCCACGATACAGGAAAGGCTCGCCGGGGAGCTTAAGTCGGAATACGGCGTGAAGGGTAACGGGGTTAAAGGCGCTCTTTTCTACGTCCTCGTAAACTGCGACATGCCGAGCGTTTTGGTGGAGGTGTCGTTCATAAGCAATCCGGACGAGGAAAAAAAGCTTCGTAATAAAGAATACCTCGAAAGCGCGGTCAAGGGCATAGCGGAAGGCGTAATCATGTACGCGAACGGCGAGGCCGTCGCCCTCAGGTAAAGATACCGTTATGAACGATACGTCCGTCACGCGAGGGGCATCCGACGCGGCTTTAGCCGAAGAGTCGAGGCTTCGCCTTTCTTCAGGGTTAAGCGAGTTGAAGGCAAGGCACGGGACTTCCTCGTCCGGCATGGACATAACCCGCGCCTACACCAAGGTAATAGACGAACTCCTTAAAAATCTCTTTACCGCCTGCGCCCGGGAATTCGGGGTAAGCGGCGGAGTTGCCCTTATCGCGCTCGGAGGTTACGGCAGGGGAGAGCTGAATATTTATTCGGACGTGGACCTGATGCTTCTTTACGGGAAGAAACTCTCTCCCGGGATAGAGGCGTTGACCAAAAAAATCCTCTACGTCCTCTGGGACTTGAAGCTCGACGTGGGATTCGGCATACGGAATGTCAAAGAGTGCGTGGATCTCGCCAAAAACGACATTAAGACGAAGACCTCTCTTCTCGATACGCGTCTTATCTTAGGTGAAGAAAGCCTGCACGAAGAGCTTTGCGCCAACGTTTGGAAAAAACTCTTTAGCGGGAAAAACCTCGAAAGTTTTATTAAGGAGAAGGTCGAGGAAAAGGAACTCCGCCACGGAAAGTACGGCGGCTCGGTTTACATACTCGAACCCAACGTAAAGGAAGGCGAGGGAGGATTAAGGGACGCGCATACGGCATTGTGGGTCACGAAGGCCAAGTACGGGGGCGAGGTTGACCTTGTCGAGACGTATATCCTCGGGAAGGAAGAGGCCGGCGCCTTTTTTTCGTCTCTGGATTTTCTTCACTGGGTGAGGAACGAGCTTCACTTCGAGGCGGGGAAGAAGAACGACCAGATGACCTTCGACCAGCAGGAGAGGATAGCGAAGGTTTGCGGCTTCAAGGACTCGGCGGAAGAGCTCGCGGTCGAGGCCTTCATGAGGAGGTATTATCTCTCGGCGAGCATCGTGCGGAAAACCTCCGACGTCATACTGTCGAGGTGCACGCAGCCTTCAAGAAGGCGTTTTCTTCCGGAGAGGAAAACGCGAATAGACGAGGATTTTGTCCTCCTGCGGCAATCGGTGTCGGCTGTCTCGGACGACCTTTTCGAGAGAAAACCCTTTGCAATGATGCTCGCCTTCGAACATTCCAACCGTCTTAACGCCGAGCCGGACAGGAGGACGAAGGATCTCATAATGAGCGCCCTTCCAAAGGCGTTGGACAAGGGTTTGAGGACGTCCATCGAGGCGGGAGCGTCCTTCGTGAAGATTCTTAAAAGCCGCCGTCCTTACAAAACGCTCGAAGAGATGCACAGGCTGGGCCTTTTGTCGGCCTACATTCCTGAGTTCGCGGACGTGACGTGCAAGGTGCAGCACGACATGTACCACGTCTATACCGTGGATACCCATTCTCTTTTCGCCGTGCGCGAACTCGAAAGACTGAGGGACGAATACAAGGACAAGTTCCGGTTTCTTTCGGCGCTCCTCGGCGAGGTAGAGCGGCCGGAACTTCTGACGCTCTCTGTTTTGTTGCACGACATAGGAAAATCCCTGGGCAAGGGGCACGCTGAAAACGGGGCGCGTCTTGTCCCCGGTATATGCGGGAGGATGGGGCTTCCGGAGGACGACGCCAAGCTGGCCGCGTTTATCGTAAGGGAGCACCTCCTCCTCGCCGATACCGCTCAATACAGGGACCTTCATGACGAAAAGCTCGTAATCGGCTTCGCGAAGAGGATAGGGGACGCGGAAAGGCTTAAGCTCCTCTATCTGCTTACTTTTGCCGACGTAAGGGCGGTCGGGCCTGAGGTCTGGAGTCAGTGGAAGGGTACTCTCTTTCAGGAACTTTATTTCAAGGCGGCTACGGTTCTTGAAAGAGGCATATTCGAGATAGAGGATACCGCCTTCAAGCTCGGCCGCGTTAAGGAGCTGATAAAGGAAAAACTAAGAGGGGAGGTTACCGCAGAGGAAGTGGAAAGCCACTTCGGACTCCTGCCGTCGCGGTATTTCCTCGCTACGCCCATCGAGGCCGTAGCCGAGCACCTGAAGACCATAAGGCGGCTCGCCGTTGAGCCCGTAGCCGTGTCAATAAGGCAGGTGCCGGAGCGGGAGTACACCGAATTCGTCGTGTGCACGCACGACGTGCACGGGCTCTTTTCCATGATAACCGGCGTCATGGCCGCCAATTCCGTCAACATACTCGGGGCGCAAATCAACACCATGACGAACGGCATAGCGCTCGACGTGCTGCAGGTGAAGAACGCCATAGGGGAGCTAATAACCGACGAGGGCAAGATACGGAGGATAGAGGCAGGTCTCGCCGACGTCATAACCGGCAAAATCCGCGTTAACAAGCTTGTCGAAAAGATGAAGCCATCCATACTCGACAGGAAGATAAAACCCAAGGTTCCTACAAGGATAGCCATTGATAACGAGGTCTCCGAGACCTTTACCGTCATCGACATACACACAGAAGACAGGATAGGGCTTCTCTATAGAATCAGCTCTACGCTGTCGAGTCTAGGCCTTTAC
>JBBTLC010000019.1:0-6577 GCA_038068875.1 Deltaproteobacteria bacterium | reverse complement strand
CAAGGGCCTTAAGAGACCTCGATATGTCGGATATCTCCTGCTCCCTGCTTTCGGCCCTCGCGCGGCCGCGCATGAGTTGAAGGTAATCTATGATTATGAGTTTCAGGCCGAGTTCGTTCTTCCATCTTCTGGCCTTGGCGCGAAGTTCAAGCACGGTCTGCGCCGGGGTATCGTCTATGTATATGGGCGCCTCGAAAAGCGTTCCCACCTCTATCGAAAGCCTCGACCAGTCCTCGTCCGTAAGGCGTCCGGTGCGGATTTTCTGCAAATCAACTCTCGCCCTCGAGGCGAGCATCCTCTGCGTCAACTGCTCTTTGCTCATCTCTAACGAAAACACCGCCACCGGCACCCCGCATTCGATCGCGGCGTGCTCCGCGATGTTAAGAGCGAAGGCGGTCTTTCCCATGCTCGGGCGTCCGGCCACTATCACCAAATCCGACTTCTGCAACCCTGACGTTACCCTGTCCAGATCTTTAAAGCCCGTAGGCACTCCTGTTACGTGCCCCTTATTCTCGGCTATCTTTTCAATGGTTTCGAGCGCGACCTTCACGAGGTCTTTCATGGGGTAATAAGACCGCTTCGCCCTCTCCTGCGCGACCTGGAATATTATGCGCTCCGCGTCGTCAATGAAGCTCTCCACCGATTCCTCGGACTCGTAGGCGCGCCCGGCGATTTCAGTCGAAGCGCTTATGAGTTTCCGAAGGAGCGCCTTTTCCCTCACTATCCTCGCGTAGTAGGCTATGTTGGCGGCGGTCGGAGTGGAGTCGGCTATTACGCCGAGGTAAGACACTCCTCCGACGGATTCGAAGAACTCCGCGTCCTTGAAAAGGTCGGTTAAGGTGATCATGTCTATGGGAACGCTCTTTTCGGAAAGCGAGACCATGCCCTTAAAAACCCGGCCATGGACGTCGCTGTAGAAATCGCTCCCGTCGGGGGAAAGCACTTCAAGGGTTCTATTGATGGCTTCTTTATCGAGGAGTATGCCGCCCAAGACTGCCTGTTCGGCATCAAGATTATGAGGAGGAATCCTGTGCAGCGGAACGCCGGGCTTTGGTGCTTTTACTTTGGTTGACATACTATTGAGGTCCCTGAATTTATGCTGTTTTTCCGGACTCTCTGCGTCATGGGAAGGGGTCGGAAGATTTAATGTTACGGGAGGGAAACCCATCCCCTCCCGTTTTAAGGGGCAACCTTCGGCTGTCCCTCATTATTTACTGTTATTTACGTTTGCCCTGCAGCGGCATATCCACTTCACTTTACCCTCCGCAAGGGCTGAGCCCCGACCCGCCCTATGGGGCGGGTACCCCGCATAATGCTTTAACTTGCGTCGCGGTATGCCTACCGCTGAGGCCTATTGATTCATTGTGCCGTCCGCAAGGACTTACTCTTTTACTACCGATACCTTTATCTCAGCCCTGACTTCGGAATGGAGCTTGACTCCGATTGAAAACTCTCCGATGTGCCTCAAAGGCTCCTTCAAGAGAAGATTCTTCTTTTCTATCCCGAAACCCTTTGCCTTAAGCGCCTTTTCTATGTCCATGGAGGTAACCGAGCCGAAGAGTTTTTCCGCGCCTTCCTCTTCGCCGGCCTTTCTCTTGAACTCGAGCGTAACGCCCTGTAAGGAGGCCGCCACCTTCTCGGCGTCCTCTTTGAACTTCATTACCTTCTTTTGCCACGCCTCGCGTTCGGCGCCAAGCTGAGCTATGTTGCCCTCGGTCGCCAAAAGGGCTAACCCTCTGGGCATAAGATAGTTCCTCGCGTAACCGTCGGCGACCTGTACTACGGCCCCGAAGGTTCCAAGGTTTTCAACATCGTCTCTCAATATGACCTTCATCTGAAAACTCCTTTTTCGCAGGCGTGACGTCTGCACCCTATAATGTTTTATCTTGCCTCTTTAACTCCCATCCTTACAAGAAAGGGGAGGAGAAAGGTGCGTCTGCCTCTTATTCCTCGAACCTCGAAGACGCGAACGGCAGGAGCGCGAGATTCCTGGCGCGCTTTAGGGCTATCGCAATCTCCCTCTGGTGCCTGGCGCAGGCGCCGCTGATGCGTCTCGGGGTTATCTTGCCTCTCTCGCTTATGAACTGCCTCAAAACTCTGGCATCCTTATAGTCTATGAAAAGTTCCTTGTTCTTGCAGTAGGCGCAAACCTTCTTCCTGCCGAAAGGCCGCCTCGACGCGTCGCCGCCGGGACGTCTTGTGGAATCAGAGCCAGGCCTCGCCCCGCCCCTGTATTCAGGCCTTGCCCCCGGCCTCGCCGCCGGTCTTTCGCCGGGTCTTGGCGTCGGTCTCGTTGCCGGTCTTTCACTGCGAATTTCGTCAGCCATTTGCGCCTCCTTCCGGCTGAGGAGCCTTGGCTTCTTCAACCTTTACCTGAGGAGCCTTGGCTTCTTGAACCTTCTTAGGCGGCCTCTTCTCGACCCTCACGGTCTGGTAGCGGATAATGCCCTCGTGGTATCTAAGGGCGAGTTCCACTTCCTTCTCGATATCAGGCGGCATGTCGTAAGAAAAAAGCACGTAATGACCGCTCGTCTTCTTGGCTATCGGGTAGGTCATCCTCTTCCTGCCCCAATCGCTTACGACAAGAGCGACGCCCTTCTGCTTCTCGATTACCCCGCTTATTTTTTTGACGATTTCCTTTGCCGCCTCTTCACCAACGTCGGGATTGATGATGCAGACGGTTTCGTAATGGCGTTCCTGCATTGAATTGCCTCCTTATGAATCCCCGAAACTCTTTTGAGTCCGGGTTCGCTCCCTAATCCGGGAACAAGGGATTTGAGTCCTCTTGAACGAGGACTTTTGTGAATTATATTTTATACTACATCAAACCGGCAAAATCAAGGAAAATCAAACGTTAAACCTGAAGTGCATTATGTCCCCGTCCTTTACGACATATTCCTTGCCCTCAACCCTTAAAAGTCCCTTATCCTTGCAAGCCGCTTCGCTCCCGCACGCGACAAAGTCGTTATAGGCCATGACCTCGGCCTTTATGAAACCCTTTTCAAAATCGCTGTGTATCGCCGCTCCGGCCTGAGGCGCCTTGCTTCCGTTCTTTATGGTCCACGCCCTGACTTCTTTCTTTCCGACCGTGAAAAAAGTTATAAGCCCCAAAAGCTCGTAGGCCTTCATCGTTAGCCTGTCGAGGCCGGATTCATGAAGTCCGAGGCCTGTCAGGAACTCGGCCCTCTCCTTATCGTGAAGCTCGGATATCTCGACCTCAATCTTGCCGCATATGACGACAAACCCAGCGCCTTCCTTGTCGGCGGCGGCCTTTACGGCCTTCGCGTGTTCGGACCGGCCGTCAAGGTCGTCCTCGCCCACGTTCGCGACGTAGAGCATGGGCTTTGCCGTAAGAAGGTGCAAGTCCGCTACCGCCTCCCTTACCTCCGTCGGAAGAAGCCTCGCGGCTACTCCCTTTTCCAAAGAGGCCTTAACCATAGACGCCGCCTCGAACATGGCCTTCGACGCCTTATCCCCGGATTTCGCCGTTTTCTCGACCTTCGCGACCCTCTTGTCCACGGAATCCAGATCCGCCAACATAAGCTCCGTGTTTATGACCTCTATGTCAGAGAGAGGCTCAACCTTGCCGCTTACGTGGACTATACCCTCGTCCTCGAAACACCTGACTATATGGGCGATTGTGTCAACGCTTCTTATATGCCCCAGAAATTGGTTTCCAAGCCCCTCGCCCGAACTCGCGCCCTTCACGAGCCCGGCAATATCCACGAACTCGACCGAGGTCGGCACGACCCTCTCGGGCTTGGCTATGCCTGCGAGCACGTTAAGCCTCTCATCCCTCACAGGCACTATGCCGATATTGGGATTAATGGTGCAAAAAGGATAGTTAGACGCCTCGGCACCCGCCTGAGTCATGGCATTGAAGATCGTTGACTTGCCCACGTTCGGAAGCCCCACTATGCCGCAATTGAATCCCATTAAATAACCTTTCTATCTAAATTAAAAAAGGGGCTGGCTTTGCCAGCCCCTCGTGTAAAACAATCCCACAGAGCAATCAAACAAGCAACGGCGCTATTATTAAGGCCACTATGCTCATGAGTTTTATGAGTATGTTCATGGCCGGGCCTGTGGTGTCCTTGAACGGATCTCCCACCGTGTCTCCGACTACCGCGGCCTTATGCGCGTCCGAGCCCTTGCCGCCGAATTCGCCTTTTTCTATGGCCTTCTTAGCGTTATCCCAAGCTCCACCCGCGTTGGCCATAAAAAGCGCCAATAGCACTCCTGTTACGGTCGCTCCCGCAAGCATGCCTCCCAAAGCGGCCGGGCCTAACGCAAAGCCTATTATGACAGGGCTTACTACTGCCGTGACTCCGGGCAGTATCATCTCCTTAAGCGCGGCCGTCGTGCTTATGTCAATGCACTTGGCAACGTCGGGCTTAACTCCTTTCTTGCCTTCGAGCAGGCCGGGAATTTCCTTGAACTGGCGCCTTATCTCATTAACCATCTTGTGCGCCGCTTTGCCGACGCTCGTCATGGTAAGGGCGCCGATGAAGAAAGGCAATATGCCGCCTATAAAAAGACCTACTACCACGTACGGATCCGTAAGGAGCATGATGAAAGGCTCGCCGAGATTAACTTCTATGGCCTGTCCGAAAGCGGCAAAAAGAGCCAAGGCGGTCAACGCGGCCGAGCCTATGGCAAACCCCTTGCCTATGGCGGCCGTGGTGTTGCCGAGGGCATCGAGGGAATCGGTTATGGCGCGGACGTCTTTACCAAGTCCGCTCATCTCCGAGATGCCTCCGGCGTTATCGGCTATGGGGCCGTAGGCGTCAACGCTCATTACTATGCCTGTCGTGGCGAGCATGCCGACCGCGGCAATGCCTATGCCGTAGATGCCGGCAAAGTGGTTGGATACGAGTATGGCTGCGGCTATGACAAGCACCGGCAGGGCGCAGGATTCAAGGCCTACGGCGAGCCCGGTGATTATGTTGGTTGCAGGGCCTGTCTGGCTCGCCTCGGTAATTCTCTGTATCGGGCTTGCCGAGGTGTAGTGCTCGGTTATAAGCCCTATGGCTATTCCCGCGAGACAACCCGCGAAAACCGCCCAGTAGATGCCGTCGTTCACGTCCATGATGTCAACCACGAAATATCCGCCTATGAGAAAAAGACCCGCCGCTATGAAGGTGGCGTAGCGCAAGGCCGCGGCCGGGCTTCTGGATTCGAGAAACTGCATGGCCCCAATGCCCAATACGCTCGCCACAAGCCCGGCCATGGTAAGCACTATGGGAAGAGCCATAAGGGCGGACGATGTTCCGAGTTTAGCCACTTCGCTTCCGGCAAGGGCCGTAGCGCCTATGGCGATGGTGGCGACAATCGCGCCTACGTAGGATTCGAATATGTCCGCTCCGAGGCCCGCCACGTCTCCGACGTTGTCTCCGACGTTATCGGCTATGACGCCTGGGTTACGCGGGTCGTCTTCGGGTATTCCCGCCTCGATTTTGCCGGCGAGGTCGCTTCCCACGTCCGCCGCCTTCGTAAATATGCCGCCTCCGACCCTCGCAAAAAGGGCTATGCTCGAGGCTCCCATTGCGTAACCGCTGATTATCGCCGCCTCGGACGGATCTCCGAAAATTATGAAAAGGACTCCGACGCCCAAAAGTCCCAAACTCGCGACCGAAAGACCCATTACGCTTCCGCCCAAAAACGCGGTAGAAAGCGCCTTGGCCGCGTTAGGCTTAAAGAGGTTCGCGGCCTGAGCCGTCCTTACGTTCGCCTTTGTGGCGCCCTTCATGCCGAAAAACCCTGCTAACATGGAAGACACCGCGCCGCCTATGTACGCAGCCGCGGTGTATTTGTCTATGAATATCGCAAGAAGCGCAACGGCTATTATTATGAAAACCACGAGTATCATATACTGCCTCTTGAGATACACCATCGCCCCGTCGTGTATGAGGGCGGCTATATCGCGCATCGTCTCGTTGCCTTCAGGTCTTTTTTTGATTGAAAGATAAATAAAGAACGCGAGCACCAATCCGCCTATCGCGAGAAGCGGGGAGAATTTAACCAAACCTTCCATGTTTACTCCTTTCGTCCCTGTTTAATATTTTTTATTGCTGAGCGTTGTGCAGGTTCATCGCGAAGTCGGCTCCGTTTCTTATTATATCCGTAAGAGCCGCCACAGCGCGTTTTATTTCATCCTCGAAAACTTCTTTTTCTTCCGTTCCGAACGGAAGCAAAACGTAATCAGAAAGTTCCATTCCCCCGGGAGGCCTGCCTATGCCGAGCCTGAGCCTTAAAAAATCCTCGGTCCCGAAACGCTCCATGATGGAAGCGACGCCCCTGTGTCCGCCCGAGCCGCCGCCTTTTCTTATCCTGACCCTTCCGAGTTCCAGATCGCAGTCGTCATAAACGACTATTAGCGACGCAGGGCTTGCGCCATGACGACGAACGAGCCTTTCAGCCGCGACTCCGGAGAGGTTCATGTACGTAAGGGGCTTGGCGAGCACTACTTCCTCTTCGCCGACCCTGCAAAGTCCGTACACATAACCATCGCCCTGCCGGTCGAGCTTAACCCCGGATTCCGAGGCTAATGAATCAACTGCCATGAACCCGGCGTTAT
>JBBTLC010000018.1:0-2009 GCA_038068875.1 Deltaproteobacteria bacterium | reverse complement strand
TCGCCTTAAGGTAAACATTATCGCCCGCGGGCGGGCGCACAACGGGAATTCCCTTTTCCTCGCCGACTTTGTACTTCTCCACCATGCCTTGGACAAGGGCGCTATAATCGTCCGCGCTTACGCGGTAGCTCTCGGCCGGGGCGTTCTGCGAGCCGGTTACGTGATATATGGGCATGAATAAGAAAGAAATAATCATCCACGCGAGCGCGAGCCCTATCCATATCCGCTCGTCCTTGCTTAACGGTTTCCACCAGGCTCTTTCCGGAACATGTATTGCCATCGAAACCTCCTTGAAACTTTTTTGATGAAACCGCTCCGTTACTTCGCTATGGGAAGCTGCGGCACGAGGAGTATCTCTATTACACCCCATACCGTATATATGACCGTCGGTATCGCGAAACCGAGGATAAGCAAAAGCCAGATGTTGTCGTAAAACTTCTGCCATGAAGACGTGTTTTCCTTTTTCTCATCCGCAGCCATACATGACCTCCTTAGTTTTTAAAAATATCCTGCAAGGGCTGACCCCTTGACCCGTAATGCATTGACTGTCCTTTGCGGCGCAGACCGCCTGAGTTCATTGAAACAATGTGCCGTCCGCAGGACAAGATTATTACGGATAATATATCCCGTAAATGATAATTGTCAACTTTAAGTTATCGGTTGGTTTATTTTTAGCGATAACCGTTGCCGGCCTTGACACGCCCGATAAAAATTATTAACATTAGCCTATCATGCCGTCTAAAAAACCATCCGGAAAAAGCGTAACAAAAGCCCTGTTCCCCGCGGTCGGAAATTGAGTGACGCCAGCGCGCCCAGCACCACTTCCGGCACGGAGTTATCAGTTGACTTATACTCTTTCGTAACGGAAGTCGGGGTACCCATGCGGAGCATGGGTCGGGGCGCGCATATCAATCATCGAGGCTGGAGATGCTAAAGAGAATACCGTTAAAGAGCCGGATGATCATCGTCATAACCGCCGTGGCCGTGCTGGCCTTGAATTATGCCGTTATTCACGGCGAGAGGTTTTTCAGTTCGACCGGCTTTTGTATATCGTGCCATTCCATGACCTATCCCTACGAGGGTCTTGAAAAATCGGCGCACTGGGGTTCGCTCGGGATAAACCCCGAGTGCCGCGACTGCCACTTTCCGCCCGGTTTTACCGGCAAGATAAAAGTGCACATACTTGCCGGCATGAAGGACGTTGTAAGCAGCTTCACGCTGGATTTAAGCACGAAAGAGGCCTTTGACAAACATAAGGACGAGTTCGCAAGAAAGGCGAGGGAACAGATAAAGGGCTGGGACAGCTCTCCGTGCAGGGCCTGCCACAAAGCTCCGAAGCCGTCTTCCGTATTCGGCAAGGCCGCGCACACGGAACTGCTTCCTGCCGGCAAGGCTACCTGCGTTGATTGTCATCAGGGGATATTCCACTGACAGGCCGCTGAAAAAGCCCCATCTAATCCACGAATGTCCCCATATTTTCCCCGACCTTGACACGCCCCGTAAAACCTACTAATATTGGCTTATCATGCCGCCTAAAAAAACGCCCGGACAAGTCATAACCAAAGCGGTCTTCCCATCGGCCGGAATGGGCACGAGGTTTTTGCCGGCCACCAAGGCAATACCCAAGGAAATGCTCCCCATCGTTGACAAGCCGCTCATCCAATACACGGTCGAGGAGGCCAAGAGGTCGGGCATAGAAGAGCTAATCATAATAACGGGCATGGGCAAAAACGCAATAGAAGACCACTTCGACACGTCTTTCGAACTTGAATTCCTGCTCAAAGAAAAGGGCAAGACCGAAATCTTAAAGACCGTGCGCGAGGTGTCCGACCTTGTTCACTTTTCGTACACGAGACAAAAAAAGCCGCTCGGCTTGGGGCACGCTGTTTTATGCTCCAAACGGCTCGTCGGAAACGAGCCGTTTGCGGTTTTGCTGGGAGATGATATAATCATCGGAAGGATGCCTGTCATAAAACAGATGCTTCCGGTTTTCGACAGGTACAACTCGA
>JBBTLC010000017.1:0-7075 GCA_038068875.1 Deltaproteobacteria bacterium | reverse complement strand
AAAAGACATAGAAATTGACATCAAAGGCAGGCACGTTTTGGTGGTTGAAGACATAAGCGACCGCGGAATAACAGTCGAAAAAGTTTTAGACCATTTAAACGGAAAGAATCCCGCCACGCTTAAACTCTGCGCTCTTTTGATGAGGGACGGCTGCGAGCGTGCTTCGAAGGTGGATTACTTCGGCAAAGCGATTGGAAAGGGCTTTGTCGTGGGCTACGGGCTTGATTATAAAGAGCGTTTCAGGAATTTTCCGGCTCTTTACGTGATGGAAGATTTGAAGTAAAGCGGTCCTGCGCTCCAATGTTTCAATACGGAGCGCCCCGTATCCAAAGGCATCGGGGCGGACGGTCCGCCGCGGTCTGCATACCCCGGTGCAGGTTAAAACATTTCGGGTGCAGGGGTCACCCCTGCCCTGCGGACGGCACGATGAATTAATAGGCCGCCGCGGTCTGCATACCCCGATGCAGGTTAAAACATTTCGGGTGCAGGGGTCACCCCTGCAAAAAGGGGAAGCTGTCATGGGGTTGCCTGCCGTCATAAAAGCGCTTTTTAAGCCTTCCGCGTACCCTGAAGGCTGTGGCAAGATTACGTTCCTTCAGACTCACATCTCTTATATATTCCTCACCGATAAATACGCGTACAAGATAAAAAAGCCGGTTGACTTCGGATTCTTGGATTTCACGGCCATTGAAAAGAGGCTGTATTTTTGCAAGGAAGAGGTGCGTTTGAACAGGCGCCTCGCCCCTGATATTTACCTCGGGGTGGCGCCGATTACGAGGGTTAGGCACGGCTATCGCGTCGAAGGAACAGGCCGGGTAGTCGAGTACGCGGTCAAGATGAAAAGGATTCCGGACAAGGTTATCCTTGAACGGATGATTAAGGAAGAGACAATAACGACGGAAATCGTAAAAAGAATCGCGGAAAAGATAGCGTCCTTCCATAAAGACGCCCTCACGAATAAAGGCATCTCCGGGTTCGGAGAAATAGAAATAATAAAGCAAAATATCGAGGAGAATTTTTCTCAGGTCTCTTCTTTTATCGGAACTACGATAAGCGGTAAAAGGTTGGACAAGATACGCTCCTATGCCGAGGGATTTTTGAGAAAAAACGCCGATCTTTTTAAAAAGAGGGTTTCTGCGGGCTTTATAAGGGACTGCCACGGCGACATACACTCGGAGCACATAGGCGCGGAGGACGGCATTTTTATATTCGACTGCATAGAGTTCAACAGGCGCTTCCGTTATTCGGACATAGTGTCTGACGCGGCTTTCCTCTCGATGGACTTGGAGTTTCGCGGCAGAGGAGACCTTGCCAAGGCCTTTGAAAAAGAATATTTTTCGGCTACGGGCGACATCGAAGGGAAAAGGTTGTTGGATTTTTACAAATGTTACCGCGCCTTTGTGCGGGGCAAGGTCGAGGGTTTCAAACTTAACGAGTCTGAGGAGTCTTCTGAAGATAAAAAAGACGCTCTTTTAAAAGCCCTTCGCTATTTCGACCTTTCTTACGAATACTCTACAGGCGGACATAAGCCCGTTCTTCTTTTGGTTTGCGGCCTTATCGGAACCGGTAAGTCCACGGTGGCGAGGCTTATCGCGGGAAAGACAGGCATGGCAATAATATCGTCGGATGAGGCGAGGAAAAGTCTTTTTTCAGTGCCAAAACGCGCTCATCGTTACGAAGGTTTTAAAAAAGGCATATATTCCGAGAGCGCGACCGATAAAACATACGCCGAACTCGTTAAAAAAAGCCTCGAGTTTTTGAAAAGCGGCCGTTCCGTCATGCTTGACGCGACGTTTTCAAAAAATACATACATCAAGGAAGCCGAAAAAGCCGCTAAAAAGGCCGGAGCCGATTTTAAGATAATCGAGTGCGTGAGCATCGAGGCGGTGATAAAAACAAGGCTTAAGAAACGTCTTAAAAATAAAACCTCTATTTCGGACGCCACGTGGGACATATATCTTAAGCAAAAGGAAGATTTTGAAAGAATAAAAAATCCGGACATAAGGCTTTCCACCGAGAAGCCTGAAGACGAAATTGTCGAAACAGCGATAAAAGACGTTTTGACCGAGAGGCCTTAAAAAATAAAAATTAATTTTTGGACAAACCGGCAAGTTGCCCGTCAGGCAAGGCAGAGGCCGTTTTTGCGACGCAGCCGTATATTATCAATACGGTGAGGAGCAAAAATGTGCCGATAACGCGGCATGGCGGGCAAATCGCCGGTTTGTAAGGCCTTAAAAATGGATTGTGCCTTTTGCCTAGTTATGTTTTAATTTATCAATCATGGCTAATCCTTTATCGGTAGTTCTCGTCAGCGGAGGGCTTGACAGCTGCGTTACGGCCGCCATAGCGGCAAAAGAGGGGGACGTGGCTCTCCTTCACGTAAATTACGGCCAGAGAACCGAAGAAAAAGAGCTTAAGTGCTTTAACCGCATAGCAAAGCATTTCCGCGCGAAGCAAACTCTTATAGTGGATTTTCAACATTTGAAAACCATAGGCGCGTCTTCCTTGACGGATAAAAAAATCGAAGTGCCGAAGGGCGATATTTCCCGAAAAGACATACCCTCGACCTACGTGCCCTTCAGGAACGCGAACCTCCTTTCAGCCGCTGTCTCATGGGCAGAGGCCATAGGCGCAAGAAGCGTTTACATAGGCGCGGTAGAGGAGGACAGTTCCGGTTATCCTGACTGCAGGGAGGGGTTTTTCAGGGCGTTTGAAGAAGCGGTGGGAAAAGGCACGAGGCCTGATACCGCCATTAAGATAAAAACCCCTCTCATACGCCTTACGAAAAAGGAGATAGTCAAGAAAGGGGTGGAGTTAAACGCGCCTTTCGATCTTACGTGGTCTTGTTATAAGGATTCGATTGAGGCCTGCGGAGAGTGCGATTCGTGCCTTCTCCGGATGAAGGGCTTTAAAGAGGCGGGGATAAAAGACCCGTTGCCATATCGAAATAAAAAGGGTTCTCCCCTTTTTCAAAGGGGAGACAGAGGGGATTAAAAAGCCCTGTTAAATCCCCCCCAACCCCCCTTTGTAAAAGGGGGGGCAAAAAACAAAGGAGTTAAGGCAGTGACGTTCATAGAGTTTTTAAAACGCAAAAAAGGCATAGACTCCGAAGGCGCGGACCTAAACGAACTCATGGAAAAATACTATGACGAGTACACCGAGTTCATGCGCAAACTAAAAGACGGCGGTTGCGACAAGGGCTGAGCCCTTGACCCATAATGTTTTAAGTTGCTTTTATGTCCGCCTGAGGCGGACGTGCCGTAGAGGTTTATTAATTCATCCGTCCGCCTTATTGATTGGCGGGCGGACTGTCCGCAGGACAGGGGTGACCCCTGCACCCTAAATGTTTTAATTTGCATCTTTAACTCCCCTCCTTAGCAAGGAGGCAGGCTCCACTTGCGTCCGCCGCAGGCGGACAATGCAAGGGGAAGCGGGGAGGTTGTCTTGAATCCGTTTTCCACCCCACCCGGCCTCCCCTTGTAAAGGGGAGGAGAAATGTGCCGGCCGCAGGACAAATGATCGGGCCGCGTCTTTTTTGTCCAAGATATTTGGTTAAAGATTGCGTTTGACTTAATAATACGGCGGGTAAGGCCGGTACCACCAAGGGTAATAGGGCCAGTAGTAAGGTTGATACATGGGGTATTGGTAATAAGGGGGCAACGGGTACATGGCCTCTTCGCTCATGTCGAATAGATGCAGTTCTATAGGCTTTACCACAGGGTAGGCGTAGGCCATCTTGCCTATCTTTTTTGTTTCGATGCCTGCTATGACGCCGGCCGCGGTAATGCCCTTTTTTTCGCGGTAAATAAGAGGGTCGGCGTAACCCTCTATTGAGACAATGAACCTGCCGCCGTTCGCCAGAGGTTCACGCGTGGGGCTTTGAGTGGAGTCAAGGCGGGTTTGGAAGACCTCTATCAGGGTTTTGTCTTCGAGGTTTTCAGTTGAGATTATAAGCCCTCCCCACACGACCTTTCGGCCTGTATAGGCCTTTGGGTCGGCCTGCACCATTGGGACTGTCACGTTGAGTTCGGCTTGTTTGAGGACGTTTTTGGATATCACGGACGCGCAGCCCGTAACCAAAAGCAATAGGCCGGCAAAAAGCGCGATTATCATGTTGTTTGACGTCTTCATTGTTTTATACTATAAATTGTAGAGCGGTTTCACGAAATGTCAAAGACAAATTTTTTAAACATAGCGGTCGAAGAGGCCAAGAGGCTTGCCCCATACGCCGTAAAAAGCCTTGATTCCAGGGGAAGGCGTTTTCCCGAGGCCGAGCATGCCTTCAGGACGGTCTTTCAGAGGGACCGCGACAGGATAATCCACTGTAACGCCTTCCGGCGCCTCGAGTATAAGACCCAGGTCTTCGTTTATCATGAGGGAGACCACTACAGAACGCGCCTTACCCATACGATAGAGGTGGCGCAAATAGCGCGCACCATCGCTAAGGCCTTGGGGCTTAACGAAGAGCTTTCCGAGGCCATAGCCCTGGCCCACGACCTCGGCCATCCGCCGTTCGGCCATACGGGGGAGCGGATACTGAACGGCCTCATGTCGGGGCACGGCGGATTCGAGCATAACGCCCACAGTTTGCGCGTAGTCGAGGAACTCGAAAAAAGATACCCGCTTTTCCCCGGGTTGAATCTTACGTGGGAAGTCCGCGAAGGCATAACAAAGCACAATTCAGAGCACGACAGGCCCGGCGCTGCGGACGAATACGAAAAAGGCATGGCAAGCTCGCTTGAGGCGCAGATAGTGGATATAGCGGACGAGATAGCCTACAATAACCACGATATAGACGATGGGTTGTCGTCAGGCATGATAGAGCCGGACATGATGAAGGACGTGGAGATATGGCAGGAGAACTTTAAAGAGGTCAAAAAAGTCCATGAGAACGTTGACTTCAAGATTCTTAAATACCAGACCATAGTCAGGATAATAAACAGCCAGGTTACTGACCTCGTGAGCAATATCTCTTCGGCTCTCGAAGAAGAAGGCATAAGATCGGCCGCGGACGTAAGAAAAAAAGGAAAGCCCCTCGCCTGTTTCAGCCGGCCCATGACAGCGAAGAACGTCGAGCTTAGAAAGTTTCTCAAGAAAAACCTCTACGAACACTACCGTCTGGTGCGGATGGCGGACAAGGCGGAGAGGATGCTCGAAGGGCTTTTCAACGCCTATATGAGGGAATTGAGGCTTCTGCCGCCGCATTTCTTTTCTAATATCGAAAGCATGGGCAAGGAAAGGCTCATATGCGATTATATCGCCGGCATGACCGATCGCTTTGCCCTCGACGAGTACAAAAAACTCTTTGACCCTTACGAAAAAGTCTGATGTCTTGTGCGGGGGTTTGCATCTCTTGAAAAATTGTTGACAAGGATATTCGCGGGTATTAAAATATATCAGCTTTTTTCATAAAACACTCATCGACGAGAGGAGTAAAACGATTTTATGACGTCACAGCATCTTGGATACTCAGGCATTATCGAGAGGATGAAGGAAGCGGGAAAGCTCAAGAACGAATCGGCGGCGGCCCGTGTGTTAAGCGTTACGCCGCAGGCGCTTTCTAATTACAAGAAAAGAGACAGGATGCCGAGCCATCTCGTAATCAAGTTCGCTTCGATTTACGGGCTTTCGGTGGACTGGCTCCTTACCGGCAACGCCGCTTATAGAATCGCGGAGGAAGGTTCGGTTTTTAAGTCCCGCGCCATGGAAGAGGCCGCGGACATGGTTTCCAAAAGCATCGCCGCTCTTACGCCGGAGGAGATGATCTTCACGGCAAAGGTTTTGATGGTCATGCGTAACGCCAACAAGGTTACGGTTAACGCCTTGAAGGGCTCCATCGACGCCTTTGCCAAGGTAATCGAGGAAGAGTGCAAGGCGGCCTGCTGATAAGGCGGGCCGTGCCCAGCACCACTTTTCGCTGTAAATGCGTATTGCTTAGGCAATGGTGTTTGACACGGGCGCGCGTATTACCGGTGCGTTGATATTGAAAAGTGGTGCTGGGCGTGATTATTTTAAGCCGGAAAGGCCGTTTGAGTTTTATTGCGGCTTTCCCGGCTTTATTTTTTCCGGGCCGGGTGGCCGCCGGATCGCCCTACGGAAGATAGAAATGAAATGTAGGGCAGGGCTTTAGCCCTGCTGTAAAGGTCATAAGAGCGCAGACCTAAAGGTCTGCCCTACATTGCTTCTTTTTGTTAAATCGGATAGATAGAAGACGGAAGCCGTCTCTTATGAGGCGATTGACCTTATCCGACCTCCTGTGTTAACTTCTCTTGCATAATGACGAGATTCGTTCGCGGCTGGCAAAAGGCGCTCGACTGGAAAAAATCTTTGGACCCGGAAAGCCTTGAAAAAGGGTTCATAAGGCTTCTTTTGTTAAGGGGTTCTCTTACGAAGAGGCTGGAGGCCTTAAGCGGAGAGGCAGTAGAGGCCGAACTTCGCTTTGCTTTGCGCCGCGCTCTCTCGCGGGACGAGGGCGCGTATCTTATGGCATCGCCCGGCGAAGATTCAATCGAAAGAGAGGTCTGGCTCAAGGCCGGCGGGAAAAGGCTCGTGTACGCGAGAAGCGTTTTCCCGTCCTCCCTTACGGGTGGGGAATTCAGCCGTGTTTTAAAGACATCAAGGAAGCCAATCGGAAGCGTCCTTAGTCTTGAAAACATCGGGGTCAGAAGGGAAGCGTTTGAGCTCGCCGTCATAAGGGATAAAAAGATTTCCAAAGGGTTCGGCCTAAAAAAAGAAGTTTCTCTTTTCGGCCGCCGTTACAGGCTTATCGGGCTTGAGGGAAACGGCGCGAAGCGGATAAAAGGCATTGTGGTCGAGGTCTTCAGCCCCTCCCTCGCGCCCGTAAAGGGAGTAAGATTTAAAAAGAAGGCGTTTAAAGGATAAGGGGGAGAGTCTTGGCCGAGGCTCTATTAAGCAAAAAAATTTCAGCCGTCATTGACCTCATCAGGCTTAAGAAGCCCTACGGCACGGCGCTTCTTCTCTCGCCCGCGCTTTGGTCGCTTTTCCTCGCCTCAAGCGGAACTCCGCCCTTAAAACTTCTTTTGATATTCACCTTGGCGGCGTTTCTCATGAGGAG
>JBBTLC010000016.1:0-3701 GCA_038068875.1 Deltaproteobacteria bacterium | reverse complement strand
GGCCTTTGCCCGTATTCGTGCCGGCTTCGAGCGTTCTTCCGAGTTTCATCGCGCGCCCCGGAAGCCCTTCGTTGTTTTCGTAACGCGCTACGTTTCGGCCTCTGCCGCCGAAAGATGCGACGTTTTTGAAGAATTTTTCTTTATCGTTCCATTCGTACACGGCGCAGGCGTCGAAGGGGAATTCTCTGACGAGAAGCCTTGCCGCCTTTTTGAGTTTACGGAGAAGCTCAATGTCGGCGTCGGTTATCTCTATGACTTTCGTGAGTATGTCGTAGCCCATGGTAATAAAAAGACGTGGTGTCCGGCACCACTTTTCAATGCCAACGCATCAGTCAATACGTATGCCCGTATCAAACGCCCTTGCATTAACCTCATGCGCCGATGTCGGAAAGTGGCGCCGGGCATAACGGCTTTGTTCTTTCTATATCTTCGCTTCTCTCAGGAAAGAGGCGGCTTCTTCAGGGGAGGTAGGGGTTATGTAGAAGCCGCTTCCCCATTCGAAACCCGCGATCTTAGTGAGTTTCGGCATTATCTCGAAGTGCCAGTGGTAGTGCTGGAGCGATACGCCGTTTCTTATGGGAGCGGTGTGCAGGATGAAGTTATAGGCCGGAAGATTCAGCACCTTGTCCATCCTCTTCAGGACGTCCGAGAAAAGAGAGGCCAGGTTTTCATAGTGGTGTTTCTGAGAGTTTTCGAAGTTGGATTCGTGGAACTTCGGCAGTATCCATACCTCGAACGGCGCCTTCGGGGCGTACGGAGTAACGGCAAGGAAGTCCTGATTTTCCGTGACGACGCGTATGCCCTGCATTATCTCCTGTCTTACTATGTCGCAAAAGACGCAGCGTTCTTTGTAGCTGAAGTATTCGAGGCTGCCGTCGAGTTCTTCGGCGACTCTTTTCGGCACGATTGGAAGGGCTATCAACTGCGAATGACTGTGCTCGAGGGATGCCCCGGCCGCCTCGCCGTGATTCTTGAATATAAGGGCGTAGCGGAGCCTTACGTCTCTCTTTAAGTCCACTATCCTGTCGCGGTAGGCCCAGAGGACCTCCTCGAACTGCTTAACGCTTATGGTGGAGAGTGTGTCTTTATGGTTCGGACTTTCTATTATGACCTCGTGCGCCCCGACGCCGTTCATCTTGTCGTAGAGGCCTTCGCCGGCTTTTCCGATATCTCCCTCTATCTTTAACGCCGGGTATTTATTCGGCACGACCCTTATGTGCCACCCTTCCGTGTTGGGTTTGCTGTCGGTGGTTCGGTAGGCCATTATCTCCGGAGGGGTCGTGCCTTCGCTCCCGTGGCAGAACGGGCAAAAGCCAGCCTTGACCGGCGGCGGGGCAACTATGAATTCGGACGGGCGTTTTCCGCGCTCCGTCGAGATTATTACCCACCGTCCTATTATCGGATCTTTTCTGAGTTCCGGCATAATAGTGTCCAATCTTTTATTTGTCGTGATGCGCGCGCGTGATGCGTTAAGGAATTTCCGATTATATTATTTTATCGCATCACGTCCGCGTCCGCCTAAGGCGGACGGCTTTTCATTACTCAGGCGCGGCCCCTTTGTTTTTCCATGTATTCTTCTTCTTCTTTGCATTTCACGCACGAGGTCGTGACAGGCCTCGCCTCAAGCCTCTTGGGGGTTATGTCCTCGCCGCAAAATTCGCAGACTCCGTAGGTGCCGTCGTCTATCCGCTTCAGGGCATCGCGTATCTTGCTCGTGAGTTTTCTCTCTCTGTCTTTTACGCGGAGAGTGAAGTTCCTGTCGGTCTCGTGCGCGGCCCTGTCGGTAGGGTCGGCGAAGTGTTCGTCGTCGGTCCTGTTCATGCCGATTACGGTTTTCTCGGCGTCCTGAAGCAGTTGCTCGAGTTTTGAATTGAGAAGAATCTTGAACTGGTCAAGTTGCTCTTTTTTCATAATATATAAGTATAACTTAAAAGGGTTTTGAGTGCAAATGTTAATTCCGTTACCGGCTATCGGTTATTTTTTCCGATAACCGACAGACAGGCGGGACGCCTGTCCTGCATTGTCCGTTGATAACCGATTTCAGGGTTTTTCCTTCTCTGTCTCGACCTCGACGATGGAGCCTTTTTCCACCTTGAGCACGAATAGTTCTTGTCCGGCTTCCGTGTTCGCGTCGAAGGAAATCCTGCCTGTCGCGCCCTCGAAGCCGGATATCGCGGCGAGCGCGTCCCGTATGGCTTTACGGTCGTCGCCCGATTTTTTCGCGGCAACGAGGAGGACGGACGTTGAGTCGTAGGCGTAAGCCTCTATTATGCCGGGATCGTAACCGTAAGAATTTTGAAAGAGTTTCACGAATTCAGACGCGCCTTTTCTTTTGCTGCCCGCGAAGAATCCGTCCACGAACACCGCCCCCTCGACGTATTCGCCGCCGAGTTCAATAAGCTTGGGCGAGTTCCAACCGCCCGCGCCGAGGAGATTTATGTCCTTTATGCCGTAGAAGGCGAGGTACGGCGCTATCTGCGCCACGGCGCCGTAGGAGTCGAGTATGACAAGGGCTTCCGGCCGGATAGTCGGCGTGTAAGTGACTATCCTCCGCCGGCCTTCTTTTTTTTCTTTGGATTTTATGCCGAAAAGCGACACGAGTTCCTTGGCAAAGTCCTTTTTGCCGGGTTCGTAGGAAAGTTCTCCGGATACGAGGCCTCCCCTTTTGGTGAATGCCTTTTCGAAGTATGACGTAAGTTCTTTGCCGTAGGCGTTATTAGGGGACAGTACCACCGCGGTCTTAAGCCCTAAGGTTTTTGCCGCGTATTCGGCAAGGCGTTCGGCCTGCGCCTTAGGGGTCAGGAAGTTCCTGAACGCGTAGCCGCCGCTTTGCGCGAGCCCTTCTTTTTGCGACAGCATGATTGCCGGGATGCCGCGTGTTTGAATTATTGCCGAGGCCTCCGTTGCCTCGGCGCCCATGAGAGGACCTATTATGCCCGCTATTTCTTGTTTTTCGAGAAGCTCATCCACAAGGTCTTCGATGGGCGCGCCTTCCCTTGAGGTGTCTTTTACCGCTATCTCGATTGAATCGCCGGCTGAGGGCTTTCCGAAGACATCCGCGGCAAGGAGCATTCCTTTAAGCGCGGCTTCCCCGAACCGGGCGTATTGGCCGTTTAGCGGAAGGAGCGCCCCGACGACGAATTTGGGTTTGGTTCCTTTTGCGGCGTTTAAGACAGATTCTATTTCGTTCGACAGGGCCACGGCCTTTGTCTTTTCCGCGGCCATGGCCAAGGGGTTTTCGGTTATCGCGTCAAGCCGGGCTTTTGCGGCGGTCATGTCGCCTAACTTGTATCTGCAGTAGGCAGTTCCGTAGAGGGCTTCCGGCTTGCCTTTGGCATGGGGGGCGTCAAGGACGATTAAAAGTTTCTCGTAGTATTGAAGGGCCTTCCGGCAATCCCCTCTCTTCGCGTATGCCGCCGCTATATCAGGGAGAGCGGTTGCGTCCAAACGAACCGGCCCGGCTTCGATTGCTTTTTCGAGCTTTATCATATTTTCGTCCGAAGGGCCCGCTCTTTTGATCGAGTCGAGCGCTTCGCCGTTGGTGATAGGTTCAGTCATCTGGAAATGCGCTTGCAGAATTCTAGCGAGTTCTCGCGGCGGTCTTGCGGAAAAGCGATCATGCAGTTTAGTTCACGTTGCGCTTCAACGCCTTTCATCTGCGCTACTGTCATTTCCTTCATCGCCTGGGCTAGTTCTTTTCC
>JBBTLC010000015.1:0-2071 GCA_038068875.1 Deltaproteobacteria bacterium | reverse complement strand
GCACGAGATGAAGCTCATAGTCGACCTCATATACGAGGGCGGCATATCCAACATGCGTTACTCCATAAGCAACACGGCCCAGTTCGGAGACCTTACGCGCGGGCCGAGGATCGTAACGGACGAGACAAAAAAAGAGATGAAAAAAATCTTGGCCGAGATACAGAGCGGGGCCTTTGCCAAGGAGTGGATGCTCGAAAACAAGGCTAATAAGCCGGTATTTACGGCCCTTACGAAAAAAGGCGAGGCTCACCCGATAGAGAAAGTCGGAGAGAAACTTAGAGCCATGATGCCGTGGATGAAGCAGTCGAAGATTGTGGACAGGAGCAAGAACTAACAATTTACAGAGCGCCATAACTTTGCATACCGGCGTTGCTTCTTGGCTCGTCGTTGCGGCGTATTAAAAATACGCCGACCCATCCGTTGGATGGGTGCCCCGCCTCACCGTCGAAGCGCCATCGGTCTGCTTTGTTCTGACGCTCTGTAATGCGCATATATTTATGATATCGTGTGTAAAATAGGGCATATGCGTATACCCATAGCGCGTGAAGGATACGTCTTCATTTTTATCGCTTTCGTTCCGGTAGTCATAACCGGAGTTTTAGGGGTTTGGTGGCTCTTTGCGATATTTCTCGTTGTAAACCTTTTCGTGGTGAATTTTTTCAGGGACCCGGAACGGGACGTGCCCTCTAACGAGAACTCCATCGTGAGCCCGGCCGACGGCAGGGTGATAAAGGTGGAAAAGGCGCGACCCATGCTTCGCATGGGTACCCCGGCGCGGCTCATGAACTCCGAGGCGTTAAAGGTAAGCATCTTCATGAACGTCTTCAACGTTCACGTCAACAGGGCGCCTGTTTCGGGAAGAGTATTGGCTGTTTCCTATAATCCAGGCAAATTCCTTAACGCGAGTTTCGACAAAGCCTCTTTGGAGAACGAGCAGAATATGGTCGTTCTTGAGGCCGCAAACGGAAAACGCGTCGCGTTCTGCCAGATAGCCGGCCTTATAGCGAGGCGCATAGTCTGTTACGTTAAGGAAGGCGACGCGATAACAAAAGGCTCGCGGTTCGGAATGATAAGGTTCGGTTCGAGGCTTGACGTTTATCTGCCGCTTGAGTGCAGGGTGAACGTGAAAATAGGGGATAAGGTTAGGGCGGGAAGTTCGACGCTGGCCTATTGGAAGTAATTATATCAGTCTTTTGTATGGCAGGGCTTTAGCCCTGTGTAAAGACCGCAGACCTAAAGGTCTGCCCTACGAAAGATAGCAATAGATTGGTATCGGTCTTTTGTAGGGCAGGGCTTTAGCCCTGCGTAAAGACATCAGACTTAACGAATAAGGGGGAATCATGCAGGACGAAGTTTTAGGCGAAGGTCAGAAAAAGGGCGTAAAGAAAAGGGGCGTTTACATTCTCCCCAACCTCGTGACATCGGCGAGCCTGTTCGGGGGTTTTTATTCGATAATCGCCTCCATAGACGGGCATTACGAGGCCGCGGCAATCGCGATACTCATCTCAGGCATACTTGACGGACTCGACGGAAGGATAGCCAGGATTACCGGCACAACGAGCAAGTTCGGCATGGAGTACGATTCTCTGTCGGATCTGGTGGCGTTCGGGCTCGCTCCCGGCATATTGATATTCATGTGGGCGTTGAAGCCGTTCGGCAAATACGGCTGGCTTGCCGCTTTTATATACGTGGTTTGCGGGGCGCTCCGGCTCGCCAGGTTCAACGTGCAGATATCAACCGTCGAGAGCAGGCGTTTTAACGGGCTGCCGATACCGGCGGCCGCCGCTTTGGTAGCGGCTACTGTTTTGCTTTTTCACAGTTTGGGGCAGGGCGGGACGACAAAGCACGTCGTTATACTCGTTTTGGTGTATCTCTTAGGGTTCTTCATGGTCAGCAACATCAAGTACTACAGCTTCAAGGACATCGGCCTCGCGCGGAGGATGCCGTTTAGGTTTCTTGTCGCCCTTATACTGCTTTTCATACTGATCGCGGCGGAACCGTATATCATGATATTTGTTTTGGCTTCCGGCTACGCGCTTTCCGGGCCGGTATTGACGCTGGTGGACATGCG
>JBBTLC010000014.1:0-3564 GCA_038068875.1 Deltaproteobacteria bacterium | reverse complement strand
TGAAGGTCGCGTCCTGCGGCCCGAGGGTAAGGGTGCCTACCGCGTGCGGCGGGTGTGAATACAACCCTAACGGCCTTACCGACACGCAGAAGATGGCCGAGATGGTGGATACGAAGTTCTTCGGAACGCCCACGCACCATAAGTTCAAGGTGTCTTTTTCGGGCTGCCCCATCGACTGCGCCAGGACAAAGGAGATGGATTTGGGCTTTCAGGGCGTTGTCGAGCCGAAGTGGGAAGAACCGGCTTGCACTGGTTGCACGATTTGTTCCGAGGCTTGCAAGGAGGACGCCATACAGTCCGATCCCGAAACAGGGAAACCGATCTATGACCCGAAGAAGTGCATCTGGTGCGGAGATTGCATAAGGGCCTGCCCGACCGGCGCGTGGACAGCCAAGCGTTACGGGCATCTTGTGAGACTCGGCGGAAAACACGGGCGCCATCCGGTCGAGGCTAAAGAGGTCGCGCTTTTCGTGCCTGACGAGAAGGTTGCCGGGGTAATCGAGAAGACGATAGAGTGGTATCTCGCGAACGGCATCAGGGGCGAGAGGATAGCCAAGACCGTCCGGCGCGTGGGCGTCGAAAAGTATCTTGAATTCATGAAGCCGGTTTTTGGCGATACCGTGCTTATAGGAGAATAGTATGACTGAGGTAAAGGCAGAAGCCACGCTCGACCTAAGAGGGGTCTTATGCCCCATTAACTTCGTTAAGACCAAGCTCAAGTTGGAGAGCATGGATGAGGGCGAGGTGTTGGAGATAATACTCGATTCGGGAGAGCCGATACAGAACGTGCCGAAGAGCATAAAAGAGGAAGGCCATAAGATAGTCGAGGTGAAAAGGGAAGGCGATTTCTTTAGGCTTAAAATCCGGAAAAGTTGAGCGGTTACGGCATTAAGGTAACAAATTAAGATAGACGGTAAAATGGCAAGTTGTCTGCCAGACGAGGCAACGGCCATTTTTGTGACGCAGGCGTATAGTTAATACGCCGAGGAGCAAAAATGGCCGATAACGAAGTATGGCGGGCAAATCGCCATTTTATATCAATAAAATATCAAGGAGGAAACCCATGGCAGTAAAGGTAAGGATACCAACACCGTTAAGGAAACTCACGAATGGTCTTGACGAGGTAAGCGTCAACGGCGCGACCGTTTCCGCCGTTCTCGAAGACCTCGAAAGGCAATATCCCGGCATAAAGGAAAGGATTTGCGAGGGGGACGGAAAACTCAGGAAGTTCGTGAACCTCTACTTGAACGACGAAGACATCCGCTTTAAGGAGAACCTCTCCACCACGGTAAAGGAATCGGACGAACTTTCGATAGTGCCGGCCATAGCAGGGGGGGCGTTTTGAAAAAGAAGGTATATCTTACGTATCCCAAGGACCTTGTAAAGGAGGCCCTCATATACGAGGCCGGGAAAAGATTCAATGTCGTGACTAATATCAGGCAGGCGACGATATCCGATGAGATAGGGCTTGTGGCTCTCGAACTCGAAGGCAGTAGCGTTGACGTGGACAAGGCGATAAACTTCTTTGTCGAGAAGGGCATTAAGGTCGAGCCCATAGAGATGGATATCATAGAGTAAGGGAGAAGTGTTTTTTTTGCCCAAGTTCTTGACAAAATTAGTAATGTATTGTAAATATGAGTAATATAGTAAGGTATTATATGACGCGTTAATGCAATGCGTCATCAATAGACAGATGGTGGGTCGGGCAAATCGCCGTTTTATATCAATAATATCCATGTCCGGAGGTTAGGCAAGCCATGTTGAAACATAAAGCCGCAGGGGCGGAGGAAGTAAAGCCGTCTGTATACAGGCACGCGAACAAATCAGTTCTCGAACTTGTAGGCAATACGCCTCTTGTAAGGATTAACAACATAACGAAAGACCTTCCGAAAGGCGTTGAAATTTACGCCAAGCTGGAGAGCTATAACCCCGGCGGTTCGGTAAAAGACAGGGCGGCCCTAAAGATGATCGAGGACGCGGAAAAGGCCGGACGCCTTACCAAAGACAAGATAATCCTCGATTCGACTTCGGGCAATACGGGAATAGCTTACGCGTGGATAGGCTCGGTAAAGGGCTATCAAGTCGAACTTGTGGTTCCGGGCAACGTGAGCGATGAGAGAAAGAAAACCTTGAAGGCCTTTGGCGCGAAGGTCATATTTTCGAGCCCTCTTGAAGGTTCCGACGGCGCCATAAGGCTTTGCTGGAAACTCTACGTGGATAATCCCGAGATATATTGCAAGCTCGACCAGTACAATAATCCCTCTAATCCTCAGGCCCATTATGACACTACCGGAGCCGAGATAATCGAGCAGACCGGCGGGAGGATTACGCATTTTGTGGCGAGTATCGGCACGGGCGGCACGATAATGGGAACGGGAAAGAGGCTCAAGGATTTTAATAAAGACATATTGATTGTCGCTTTCGCGCCTGATAATCACCTGCACGGGCTTGAGGGTTTGAAGCACATGGCGTCTTCCATAGTGCCCGGCATATACCACGAAGACTCTCTTGACCGGAAGATTCCCGCTCCTACCGAGGAATCCTACGACATGGTGAAGATGTTGGCTCGGGAAGAGGGGCTTTTAGTGGGGCAGTCTTCGGGGGCCGCGATGTGGGGCGCCATGAAACTCGCGAAAACCTTGAAGCAAGGCGTCATAGTTACGATATTCCCCGACGGAGGGGATAAATATCTTTCAACGAGGGTTTGGGAGTGAGCATGGAATAAATAAGGGAGGGCTTCAAAATCATGACAAACAAAAAAATTCGTCAGTTGATAAAGGATCATGAAAAGTCGTTAAGACAAGAATCTTGTCTGAAAAAAGAAAAAGAATTTGATTCTCTTTGTAAATGGTTCAATGCTAAATTTGGGCCTCATAATATAGAACGTTTCACGAAAAAAGACGTGTTGCTTTTTGCTGAAAAGATTACATGGAAAGGTGAGGATAAAGAAGGATTTTGGCGTAATCTTCGAATCCCTACTCAGTGGGAAGAAATTGCTTCGGACGAGAATATTAAAAAATTTAGAGGCGCGTTAAAGTTTCTTCTTTATGATAAATGCGACCTTGAACTAAAATTAAATGAATTGGTACAGAAAAATAGTCCGTATAATACGCCAATTCTTCGAGGAAAACGTCTTGTTGTAGCCACTGCATTTCTTGCGGTGCATAAGCCTGAAGAGTATGTGAGCATTCTTAGTTTAGAATGGAAGAAAGATATTCTCGAAAACCTTAGTCGTTTTCCGCAGGATTTGCCAAGCGATAGAGGTAAGCAGTTTGTCATGATGAACAAGGCTTTTCTTAGCTTTAAAAAAGAGTTCGGTATTCTCCATTGGAATAATTACTATATGTTTACCAAGTTTTTATGGAATAGAAGAAGTAAAAAGTAAGTAGGGTGGGTTGCGCCACTGATTTAATTTTTGTCATTCCCGCAGTCTCTTGAGCGGGAATCCATGTCTTTAAAGGTTTTAATATAGATCCCCGCTTTCGCGGGGGTGGCGTCTGGATTCCCGATTAAAACCTCGGGAATGACAAGAATTTTTATTAAAAATATGGTTGAAATAAAACA
>JBBTLC010000013.1:0-1826 GCA_038068875.1 Deltaproteobacteria bacterium | reverse complement strand
TTTGAGCAAAAACCTCGGTATTGCGTTAGGCCTTGTGAATTCCTACATAAAAAACCTCGTGTCAAAGGGATATGTAACAGTTTCGGCGATTCCCAGCAAGAGGTATAAATACTATCTCACGCCCACGGGTTTCACTGAAAAGACCCGCCTCACCTACGAGCATTTAAGAAACTTCACCAACCTGTACAGGGTCGCGAGAAGGGATTTCGGAGTGCTTTTCCGCGACATGGAATCATCGGGAATAAAAAAAATCGCTTTCTGCGGCGTTGACGAGATCGCCGAAATAGCCTACCTCTCTCTTAAAGAAGTGACGCTCGAACTTGCCTCCATAGCGGACGACGAAAAAGAGGGAACCAAGTTCTTCGGCCAGAGTGTCGTTTCTATAAAGGAATTGAAAAAACACTGCCCCGAGATTATAGTCATAACGTCCCACAGGGCGGAAGAGTTGAGAAGCTCTCTTCTTTCCGCCGGCGTGCCGGGAGAGTTGATACTCGATATAAGCAACGGCGGGTGGATTAAAAAGGCAGTAGAAATAAAAGAATAAGGGACGGCAAACAGTGGCTCAAAAAAGCAGATTATCGGAGCTTTTGAAAAAGCTGGATTCCTCGAACGCCAAGGTCGGGGTCATAGGCCTGGGCTATGTCGGGTTGCCTCTCGTATTGAGGTTTTGTGAAGAAGGTTTCTCGGTTATGGGCTTCGACGTTGATGCCGAGAAGGTAAAATCCCTGATGAAGGGAAGGTCTTACATAAAGCACATTCCGGCAATTTCCATTAAAGAGGCCGTAGAAGCAGGGCTTTTAAAGGCAACCACGGACATGTCGAAGTTAAAGGACATGGACGCGATAATAATCTGCGTGCCGACCCCCCTCACCTCCATGCGCGAGCCTGACATGAGTTACGTCATTGGCACGGCGAACGAGATAGCGAAGTTCATAAGGCCGGGACAGCTCGTATCCCTCGAATCAACCACATATCCCGGCACCACGGAAGAGTTGCTTCTTCCGAGGTTCGAGAAAAACGGGCTTAAGGCCGGACGCGATTTTTTTCTCGTGTTCTCGCCCGAAAGAGAAGACCCGGGCAGAACCGACCACTCGACAAAGACCATTCCCAAGGTGGTGGGAGGGGTTACCAAAAACTGCCTAAAGGCAGGGGTAACGCTTTACGCGAAGGTTGTGGATACCGTTGTTCCTGTATCTTCGACAAGGGTCTCGGAGATGACGAAACTCCTCGAAAACATCTACCGTTGCGTGAACATAGCGCTCGTGAACGAACTGAAGATGCTCGCCGACCGCATGGACTTGGACATCTGGGAGGTCATAGAGGCCTCCAAGACCAAGCCTTTCGGCTTTCAGGCCTTTTATCCGGGCCCCGGCCTCGGAGGGCACTGCATTCCGATTGACCCGTTTTATCTTTCGTGGAAGGCGCGGCAGTATGATTTTCAGACAAAGTTCATAGAGCTCGCCGGTGAGATAAACACAAGCATGCCTTATTACGTCGTAGGCAAGGCGGTAGATGCGCTTAACTTGAAGGGCGTTTCAATAAAAGGCTCCAAGGTTTTGGTCTTGGGCGCGGCGTATAAAAAAGACGTTGACGACATGAGGGAATCTCCGGCCGTGCACGTGATAGAGCTTTTGCAGAGTAGGGGCGCGAAGGTCGATTATCACGACCCCTACGTGCCGAAACTGCCGAAGCTCCGCGGCCATACGTTAAACATGAGAAGCGTCAGGCTCGACAAAAAGACCATAAAAAAATACGACTGCGTCGTCATAGTAACCGACCATTCTTGTTTTGACTACCGTTGGCTCGCGAAGGAATCGAGGCTTCTC
>JBBTLC010000012.1:0-7337 GCA_038068875.1 Deltaproteobacteria bacterium | reverse complement strand
CCTTGAGATAATTCCGGCCAGGACAATAGTTTTGAAAGAAGCGGCAGAGGAAGCGTCTGCGCCGGAGGAAGTCGTAGAGGAAGCGCCTGCGCCTGAAAAATCGGCAGAGGAACCCGCGTTGGCCGAAGAAGCGCCGTTGCTTACGCCGGAAGAGGTTCCGGCCGCGACAAAGCTTGTGTCGTCTTTTCTTAAAAGAAACGGTTTTATGACAAAGGTCGCGCTTGACGCGAGCGGAGTTTTGGTCAAATCCAAAGACAGCAGGATTTATCTCGAAAAGGGAACCGTTGTTTACATGTCTTTCAAAGACCTTTCCATGGTGAATATCGGCGACAGGTACAGCGTTTTTAAGACGGGGAGAAGAATCTTCCATCCCAAAACAAAAAAATATTTCGGCAACGTGATAGAGATATCCGGCGCCGTGGAAGTCACCGATGTTAACGGAAAAACCGTCGAAGGCAAGGTGGTCGAAACCGACATGGAATTTCAAATAGGGGACAGGCTCATACCTTATGAGATGCCGCTGAAGGAAATCGAGTTTATTGACGCGGAGAATGAGGTTTCCGCCGTGATAGTGGCAACGCACGAGGACATAACCGAGATAGCGAAAAACGACGTTATATTCCTCGATAAAGGCGGTAATGACGGACTTAAGCCGGGCAACGTATTGCATGTTTACAGGGAAAATGCGAAGGTGCGAAACCCGTTAAACAAAAGTGAAAAGTTGGATATCCCTTCAGACCGCATAGGGAGCATAGTTGTCGTAAGGACGGCGGAAAAAAGTTCCACCGCCATAGTGTTGAAGGTGAGCGAAAGCCTGCTAATAGGAGACGCGGCGCGCACTGCCGCAGCGAAGTAGCGAAAATAGAGCGGATTTTCCAGGGGGGGACGGCGTAACGCTCCGCCTGAGGCGGATGAATAAATAAACCTCCGACCCGCCCAGACCCGCCCTATGGGGCGGGTGCCCCGCGGGTACCCCGCGCACGGCACGAGGTAAGTTAAGACATTATGGGTGCAGGCGTCATGCCTGCCCTTCTTTATTTCGCGCGAGCTTATGTGAAAAACAGGGACCATCTTAAATACTGGCTCGCTCTCTCAAAGATAAAGGGCATAGCGACGCCGGACGCGCGCGCGGCGATTCTCGGCATCGGGGACGTAAGAAGTCTTTTTGAAAGGCGAAGGCCCGGCCTAAGGCTCGGCGAGAGCTCCGGAATATTGGAGAAGGCGGCCGCGTTTTCCGATTGGGACTGGGTTGAAAAGGAACTGGACCTCGTTGAAAAAAATAACGTTGTCCTTATAACATTAACGGACGATTCGTACCCCGCGCTTTTAAGGCATATTTACGACGCGCCTTACGTGCTTTACTCGAAAGGCGTTTTAACGGGAGAATCGAGCGGTATTTCAATAGCGGTCGTCGGCACGAGGCGCGCCTCGACGTACGGACTTTCAATGGCCGAGGCCATCTCAAGAGACCTCGCCTCGGCCGGTATCGTCATAGTAAGCGGCATGGCGAGGGGCTGCGATTCCGCGGCCCACAGGGGTGCGCTTTCCGCGTCCGGCAAGACAATCGCGGTTTTAGGCTCGGGCATAGATATAGCTTATCCGAGTGAAAACAGGCGCCTTTATGAAGAGATATCCCAAAAAGGGCTTCTCTTGAGCGAGTTTCCGATGGGCGCCCCGCCTCTCGCCATGAATTTTCCCCGGCGGAACAGGATAATAGGCGGCATTTCAAGGGGTGTAGTGGTTGCCGAGGCCCCTTTAAGGAGCGGCGCCGTCATGACGGCGCATCTGGCGCTCGAGTACGGAAAAGAAGTGTTCGCCCTTCCGGGGCAGGCGAGGTCCAAAACGAGCGAGGGAACCAATAAGCTCATAAAAGAAGGGGCAAGCCTGATAGACAACGCAACGGACGTAATCGAGGCGTTATTTCCGGAAAAAAAGATACCGACGAACGTCCCGGGGCGCGTTTCGGCGAAAGACGTAAAGGCCGAAGGCAAGGAAGAAGGGCTTATCTTCAAACTCTTGGACGATGGGCCGATGCACATAGATTCCATCGCCGAAAGGGCCGGGCTTCCGGTGCAGCAAATATCCATCGTACTCCTCGCCATGGAACTTAAAGGGCTGGTTTGCCAGAAACCAGGAAAACTCTACGAGAACAAGGGCTGAGTCCTGCGGACAGTCCGCCTAAGGCGGATGAATTAATAAGCCATTATGGCGCGTATAGCATAAAGTAAGTTAAAACATTGAGGGTGCAGGGGTCACCCCTGCCTTGCCTAAATAAAATCACGGAGCGTTAGGAAGACATGAAAAAATCTCTCGTCATAGTGGAATCGCCGGCAAAGGCGAAAACCCTGAATAAATATCTCGGCAAGGACTTTAACGTCATGGCCTCTATCGGCCACGTAATGGACCTGCCGAAAAGCAAGCTCGGAGTTGATATAAAAGGAGGCTTCGTTCCGGCCTACGAGACGATAAAGGGCAAGGGCAAGGAGAAGGTTATAGCCGAGATAAAGAAGGCCGGGAAAGAGGCCGAAACCGTGTATCTCGCATCAGACCCGGACCGCGAAGGAGAGGCCATCGCCCAGCACATATATGAGATATTGGGCGGCGAAAAGGCCAAGAAGAAAATATACAGGGTTCTCTTTAACGAGATAACCGAAAAGGCCGTCAAGGAGGCCATAGCTCATCCGTCCGCGATAGACAAGAATAAAGTTGACGCGCAGCAGGCGCGGAGAGTGCTCGACCGTCTCGTCGGCTATCAGGTGAGCCCGCTTTTATGGAAGAAGGTACGCTACGGGCTTTCGGCCGGCAGGGTGCAATCGGTCGCCGTGAGGCTCATCTGCGACAGGGAAAGGGAGATAAGGAAGTTCGTTCCGCGCGAGTACTGGAGCGTTATCGCCGAGTTCGAGGGCTTCGGAGCGCGTCTCGTTAAAAAGGACGGCGAGAAGTTGGAGATAAACGACGAAAAATCCGCTTTCGCGATATTGGATGAGCTTAAGGGGAAAAAGTTTTCGGTCTCGGACGTCGAAAAAAAAGAGAGGAAGAGAAATCCCCTGCCTCCTTTCATAACGAGCAAACTCCAGCAGGACGGCGTGAATAAACTCTCCTTCAGCGCCAAAAAGACCATGATGCTCGCCCAGCAGCTCTACGAGGGCGTTGAGCTCGGAGCCGAGGGGCCGACCGGACTCATAACCTACATGAGAACTGATTCGGTGCGCGTATCAGCCGAGGCGCAGGCATCTGCGAGGGCCTTTATAACGGAAAAATACGGCAAGGCCTACGTGCCTTCGAGTCCGAACGTCTTTAAAAGCAAAAAGAGCGCTCAGGATGCCCACGAGGCCATACGCCCGGCGAGTATGGAATATACGCCCGAGCGGGTGAAGCCGCATCTCAGCAAAGACCAGTGGAGGCTCTATGAGCTTATATGGAAGAGGTTTTTGGCCTCTCAGATGACGCCCGCGGTTTTGGACCAGACGGCCGTCGGCATAGAGGCAGGGCGATATCTTTTTCAGGCGAACGGCGCGGTCGTGAAGTTCCCGGGTTTCACGGTTCTTTACGAAGAAGAGGAGGAGGAGAAGGTCGAAAAACTCCCGCAGCTTAAAAAAGGCGATTCCCTAAAGCCCGGCGCCGTTACCCCGAACCAGCATTTTACCCAGCCGCCGCCGCGTTATACCGAGGCGACGCTTGTGAAGGAACTCGAGGAAAACGGCATAGGCCGCCCTTCGACCTACGCCTCAATCATATCCACCATACAGGACAGGGAATACGTGTCAAAGGAAAAGGCGAAGCTCGGCCCGACTGAACTCGGCTTTTTGGTTACCGACATGCTCGTGGAGAGTTTTCCGGAGATACTGGACGCGGCATTCACGGCGCGCATGGAAGAGGAACTTGACGAGGTCGAAGACGGCTCCATGGACTGGCGCAAGGTGATGGAGGAATTTTACGGCCCGTTCAGCCAAAGCCTCGAAAAGGCGCAGGGCGGGATGAGGGACATAAAAAAAGAAGAAGTTCCGACCGACCTCGTTTGCCCGAAGTGCGGAAAACCCATGATCATAAAATGGGGCAGGAAAGGCAATTTCCTCGCGTGTACCGGATACCCGGACTGTAAGACGACGAGCGACTTTACGACCGACGAGTCGGGCAAGGTGAAGCCTGTCGAGAGAGTCGCGGAAACCACCGGGGATATGTGCCAGGCCTGCGGAAAGCCGATGCTCGTAAAGACCGGCCGTTTCGGCAGATTTTTGGCCTGCTCCGATTACCCCAACTGCAAGACCACGAAACCTTATCCGACTGATGTCGTCTGTTCGAAGTGCGGAAAACCCATGATTATAAGATTGGGCAAGAAAGGCAAATTCCTCGCATGTTCAGGGTACCCGGATTGCAAGAACACAAGCAATTTCACTATTGACGAATCCGGCAAGGTGAAGCCGGTCGAGAAGATTGCGGAAACCTAACCCAAAGAAATATTGCAACGGGGCGCTTGCGGAAAAGCGCACGAAAAAGGGCAGGGTTTTTATGGTTGCTCCGGATACCTTGAGTGCAAATACGCGACATGGCAAAACCCCGAAAAGCGGGAATGAGCAGACGTGACCTCTGCACCCATAATATTTTAACTTGCATCACGGCATGCATACCCCCCAATTCATTTCGCTGTCCGCAAGGGCAGGCGTGACGCCTGCACCCATAATGTTTTAACTTGCATTACGGCACGCATACCCCCCGAGGCTTATCAATTCATTTCGCTGTCCGCAAGGACCCTTTACAAACTCCTTTTTTAAGATATACTTCTTTCGAAAGGAGGCGTGTATGATAGTTAGAACGTCTAAAAACATCCTTCTCGCTGACGATTCGGTATTTTTTCGCACTAAACTTAGCGCCATTCTCACGGAGGCCGGTCACAGGGTAAGGTTCGCGAGCGACGGAAGGGAAGTGATAAAGGAAATCCAGATAGATTCCAAAGGGATTGATCTCCTGGTATTGGATTTACAGATGCCGGAGGTGGACGGTTTCGGCGTATTGGAGTGGATTAATAATAACGGCTTTAAGGGCAAGTTCCCGGTGCTCGCCGTAACAGGCGTGTATGACGTATCCGAGATATTCGACAGACTAAAGGACATGGGCGCGAGCGGGCTCATGACAAAGGGGTTTACGCCGGAACAGGTGGTATTCTGGGTCAATAAACTCCTTTTCCCGCAAACCGCCGCGGAGAGGGGCGAAGACAGGATTCCTATTTCCATTCCCGTGGATTTCAAGGTCGGAAACATCGACTATACGGGGTTTCTTCTTAACCTGAGCGCGAACGGGCTTTTTCTTCATACGCGGATCGAGCTTTTGCCGGGCGCCATGACGGCCCTTAAGTTTTCGTTCCCCGGGATTGAAAGGATAATAAACGTAAAAGGCATGGTCAAATGGATCATCCCGCAGAACTCTTCGCGAACCCTTTTCGGAGGCGCGGGCATAGAGTTTACCTCCATACTTCCCGAAGACCGGGAAATCGTGAAAAACTTCGTGAACGCGGAACTCAAGAAGATGGGGATTTTCGAAGAGGTTTAATTGTCCTTGAGAACGATCCGCCCGCCAATTGGTAAGGCGGGCGGATGAATAAATAAACCTTAATGGCGTGCATACCACTGCTTGCGGGAGAAGGCGTTGATTATGGCCAATACGACGCCGATTGTTATGCAGGAATCCGCCACGTTGAACGCCGGCCAGTGAAGCCCCTTCAAGTGGAAGTCGAGAAAATCAATCACAGTGCCGAACCTTATCCTGTCAACGAGATTTCCCGCGGCCCCGCCTGCTATGAGAGAAAGAGAAACGCGGGTAAGGGTATCTTTGGCGTCCCTGAGGAGAATCCCGATTATAACGATTGCCGCGACTGAGGCAAGAGAAAGGAATATTGTCTTCCATTGCCCGTTGTCTCTCAAGATGCCGAACGCGGCGCCCGGGTTTTTGAAATGCACGAGGTCGAAAAACCCCGGGATTATTTCCATGGAGGAATTTTCCGGAAGGTAGATAAGGATTATTGCCTTGGACAGCTGGTCTAAGACCGCGGCTGAGACGGCTATCAAAAGTATCAGCTTAAGGCTTGAACGCATCTTTCGCACACCGTGGCATGAGTTTCATCTTTGCCCACGCTTTCGTTAATATGCCAGCACCGCTCGCATTTCACGCCGGAGGCCTTTTTAACCGATATTAGCGCATTTGATTCGGCTAACGAGACCTTTGACACAATGAGGATATCTTCGAGGGTTTTTGAATTAGTTTTTATGAAATTAATGAATTCTTTTGAATCTTTAAAAAGATTGCCGAACAGACTTGATATGCCGCCTGTTTCCCAATTCGCTTGAATTATCTTGGAGTCGAACGTAACCTCGGCGTCCAACGAATGACCTATATCTTTTTTTGCCCTTGCCCCTTCGAGAATCTTTGAAACCTCGCCTTTGATTGACAAAACTTTAGCCCATTTTTTTTCAAGTCCGTCGTCGAGCCAATCGTTATTTTGCGAAGGAAACGCGCTAAGGTGGACGCTTTCTTCTTTTTTACCCGGTAGAAACCCCCACGCCTCGTCGGTCGTAAAAACAAGCACCGGCGAAAGGAGTCTCAACAAATGGTCGAGCACGTGATACATGACTGTCTGGCTGGAGCGTCTTTCAAGGGAATCCGCCTTTTCGGTGTAAAGACGGTCTTTCACTATGTCGAGATAAAACGCGCTTAAATCAACCGAGCAAAAATTATGCGTCGAATGATATATGGTATGGAACTCGAAAGAATCGTAAGCGAGTCTTATCCTGCGTTTCAGCGTTTCGAGCCTGTGAAGCGTAAGCCTGTCAATCTCCGTGAGCTTATCGTATTCGACCATGTCTTTTGCCGGATCGAAGTCGTAGAGATTGCCGAGGATAAAGCGGAAGGTGTTTCTTATTCTCCTGTACGCCTCGGAGAGTCTCAGGAGGATCTCTTCTGATATGCGTATGTCTTCCCTGTAATCCTCCGCCGCGACCCATAGCCTTAATACTTCCGCGCCGTATTTTTTGATGACCTCCTGAGGAGCCATGACATTGCCGAGGGACTTGCTCATTTTTCTGCCGCTTGCGTCAACAACAAAGCCGTGCGTCAGAACGGCCTTATACGGAGCCGCTCCCCTTGTCCCGATGCTCGATAAGAGAGAAGACTGAAACCACCCCCTGTGCTGGTCGCTTCCTTCAAGGTAAAGGTCAGCCGGGTAGTTCAGGTTATCTCTCTTCTCGACCACTGTTGAGAAGCTTACGCCGGAATCGAACCAGACGTCCAGGATGTCCTCTTCTTTTAAGAATTCTTTTTTGCCGCATTTCGGGCATTTAATTCCG
>JBBTLC010000011.1:0-1061 GCA_038068875.1 Deltaproteobacteria bacterium | reverse complement strand
CGAAGACAGGGTATCCCACATCTCGCACCTTATCGCCGACGGAGTATGGAAGGACGACCTCGTTGACTTCGTTGACGACGAAAAGGTCCTTACCGAGATAAAGCGCGTGCTCGCCGGGTATCTCAAAATAGAAGACGACGCCGACACCGTCGCGAGAGAAAAGATACGCTCCCTTTCGAGAAACGTCCCCGAGGGAAGCCGCGAATGGGACGTGCTTTACAAGAAGTACTTCGAAGAAGAGGTCGCCAAAAAAAACTTCTGATACGCCTTTCGCGGGCGCCCCGCTCTCTTTTACGCCCTCTCCCCCGCGGGGAGAGGGTTGGGGTGAGGGGGACGGATTCGCATGATAGAATACAAATACCTCATACCCCCGTTAGCGGGAGCGTTCATCGGATGGCTCACCAACTGGATAGCCATAAAACTGCTCTTCCGCCCGCATAACCCGATTAAATTCTTCGGCATGAAGGTGCAGGGCATCGTCCCGAAAAGGAGAAAGGAAATAGCCAGAGGCATCGCCAAGACAGTCGAGGCCGAACTTCTCTCTTCCACGGACATAGCGGCCGCGCTCGAAGGGATAAACTGGAAGAGCGAGATCGAAAAAGGCGTAAGGGACATAATAGACGGAAGGTTCAAACACATAAACAAAATCCCCGTCATAGGGCTCATATCCGAAGAGATAAGCGACCGCGTAAAATACATCGTGGCAAAAGACATACTGCTTCACATAAACGCCAAAAAAGGCGACTTCGCCAAAAGATTCACGGAAAACGTGGACATCGAGCAAATGCTCGCCACTAAAATAGACGCGCTCGACCTCAAAAAATTCGAGGGGCTTCTCACTGACTTCATTGCGAAAGAACTCCGCCACATAGAATGGCTCGGCGGGGTGATGGGTTTCATCATAGGCGTAGGTCAATCCGCGATACTCTACTTCGTGCCGTAGAAAGTATGCGCCGGCATATCAGGGCTAAAGCCGTAGCTCAGCCCTTTAGGGTCTGCCCCCGCAATCGGGGTACCCATGCGAAGCATGGGTCGCGGGGGGCTGATACAAAAGAAAATAT
>JBBTLC010000010.1:0-4190 GCA_038068875.1 Deltaproteobacteria bacterium | reverse complement strand
ATCGCAAAAATCTTATAGCCGTCTTTTTTCAACGCGCTTTTCAATTCGTCTGCCTGAGCCTTTGTGCTGAAAGAAGCCACGTTTATGACCCACGGCCTGTAAGAAGGCTTCTTCACCGTTGACGCGCGCTTCTTTTCCTTTGCGGGCATTGCCTTGACTTCGGCCTTCGGGGCCTCTTTCTTGGCCTCTTTGACTTCTTTCTTTACTTCCTTAGGCATAGGCGCCGGAACAACGGACGGTTTCATTGCCGGAGGCGCCGTGACAGCAACCTCTCCTTCTTTTTCCGTGGTAATCTCTTGGGGCTGAACAGGGACTTCAGGGGCCTGTATCGTAACCCTCGTTGAAACAGCAACCTCTTCCTCCTCCGCTGGTTCGCTTCCTCCAAAGAACAAGAACGCGGCAACACCCGCTACTACAAGCGCAACTATGATAATTATCAAAACCTTTTTTTCTTTGAAAAATGACGGCAGTCCCATAAGCAGTCAACACCTCCGGTTTATTTTGCAGGGGTGACCCCTGCACCCCTAATGCATTAACTTGCCTCGTGCCATGCGCGCCACAATGGTTTATTGATTCATCGTGCCGTCCGCAAGGACAGGGCCCGGCCCCGCGCCCGCAACGTTTTAAACATCATTATAACATGCATACGATAGGGGTTCATTAATTCATTGTGCCGTCCGCAAGGACATATATAAATTATACCAACATCGTTGTCTTGTCAAATAAAAACCCCGGCAGGAATTCTCCTCCGGGGTGTTAGCAAACCATCATGCTTCCTCAGGCTGTTCAAAAAGCTCCGGATACAAGGCGTCGAGGAGAGAGGATTGCGGCGTATTTATAATACGCCGCAATAACGAGCGACGAAGACAACGCGGTAGCCGGACTTTTTCAACAGCCTTTACACCGCCTTACATCACGTAAGAGCATTTGCTCGCCGCAGTCCTCGTATCCATGTTGCGGCCCCTGTTTATGTGGTCGTCTATCTCTGCGGCGCAACCTATCATCCTTCCGTAGAGGAATATCGTGAACGCCGCCCTTTCTATCTCCTCCTCGGTTATGCCCTTCTTCACGAAAGGCTTCCAGAGCATCTTTAACAGTATCACGGCTATGACCGCGTCAACGTTCACGCAATAGACGTTGGCCGTAACCTTGTTCTCGAAAAGGGAGGTTACGAGCTTTCCGTAGAAATCCAGAAACACGTTGTATATTCCCTTCTCTTCGAAAAGGGAACTTACGAACCTTTCCCTCGGGTCGTAGTTGACGGGCTTGCCCTTGAAAACAGGGTGGTTCACGCAGGGTACCTTAGCGTAGTCGATATTTCCTATGGCCTTCTGCTCGGCCTTGTACTTGCTGTATTGCTTGGCATACTCGTTGGCTACGGCCAACAGGTCTATGCCGTGTCCCCTTTCGCCGGGTTCCTTGAGCCCCTTGTCCCTGAAACGCTCTATCAAGAACGCTATGGCCTCGTAACCATTTCCGCCGTGAGCGAATCCCGTGTGAGTCAAAAACCCGATGAATGCCTTATTTATCTGCACCCTCTGCGGGTCTTCCGGGCCGTCGGCGCTGACTCCGCCCTTTGCGCCCTGCGCCGATATGGTGCCGGGGCCGTTCGAAATGATAAGCCCTAAAAGCATGGAGAACTCCACGAGTTCGTCCTTGGAAGGCTCCCTCCCGACAAGCGCGGCAAACGCCACTTCGGTAAAGCTCTTCTTCTTTATAAGCTCGGAGGCATCCATGCCCAAAAACTTCTTTTCCGTGTGCTTCTCCGAAGGAACGCTCGCGCCGACGATGGTTGAGAACACCTTTGAGTACCACGGAAGAGCGGTAATGGTGGCCTTAGAGATTTCTTTCCTCATAAGAGGCGCCCACCCGAGCGTTGTCCATATTGCGGAAAGAAGCGCGTCGGTCGAAGGCTTGCCGCCGGCGGCGTCCTTTACGAAGTTGACGAATACGGAGTTCTTCTTAAGTTCCTCTATCCTCTCAAGAAGGAGCTTGGTTTTCGAGTCAATCGTGCCGGCCTTGAAGAGAACCTTCTCTTCTTTTGTAAGGGAATTAAGTATGTCTTTGTAATCGAATTTGTCCGTGGCGTTCTTAAGCCCTGAATGCTGGAATTTTTCAAGCAAAATCCGCGATACGTCGAACGCCGCCTTTACCCTGCCCTTACCCTCTATGGCAACGGCCGAAGACACGGCGGTATTGGGGGAATTTCCTGCCTCTCTCGCGGCCTCGGCGGCCGAAAGAGCCGGGTCGTTATGGAGGTTTACGTAAAGGTTAAAAGCCGCGTTCACAAGATTCTTTTCGTATTCATCGGGATAACCCTTAAGAAGCGACAGGCAGAGATTTTCTTCAAGAGATTTTTTGGAAGCGTCCATCACCGAAACCCCGTTTATACTCGTAACCTGGGTCTGCGGGTCCATGAAAGAAGCGCCGCTCGAGTCCTTCATGGACTGCCTCGGATACTGGGCCCCGACCTGGCGCAAGAGCGTTTCTATCTGCTCGTCATAAGGAGACACGGCCTTGACCTGCGGCGCGTCTAATTCTTTCGGAAGGGATATTGTAGAGTTGCTCGCAAGCCAGCACTTAAGGGAAAGGTTTCCCTTTGACTCGAAATCAGGCTTTATCCCGTTAAGCGCCATCACCTTCGAGAGGGCATCAGGTATGTGGGCGATATTGGTAACGACCGCGCCCTTTTTCGAGAAGACCGGCTTTTCCGGCGTGTATATGTCGTTCACGCCGAAGTACCGCATATACCATTTTTCCTTGGCCGCCGCGTCGTCTCCGCTTCCCGCGAGGCTTCCGGCATGGCCGCACGCCTTCGTAAGCCTTGCCTTCCAGCGTCCCACCACGCACGCGACAGTGGGCTTCGTGATTTCAAGCCCGCTCTCGTAATATCCGCCCGGCTCGGTATAGATTACCGCGCCCTTGCTCCTCTGGTCGTTATGGAGCGCGTTAAAGAACTCGGCCGGCGCGAACTGCACGTAAACGTCCTTGCCGCTCGATATGCTCGTCGTGGTTCCCCAGCCGTTCGTAATGAGATAGACCGCGATGGTCGTGGTAAAATTACCGGAGTTCGAGAATAGCGCGATGCTCCCCTTTACGAGCGATTCGGAGGGCTTGCTGCCGCCGAGCGCTCCGCCAATCCTGATTTTGTTCCAAGCGTCCGCCACTCCGAGGCAATTCGCTCCGAACACGTCAACCCCGTTCGCCTGTCCTATGGCCCTTATGATTGATGAATCCCTCATCGGAACCTTTTCCGTGAGTATTATTATCTTCTTCAAGTCAGGGTTGAACTTTACGACCTCCGACACTCCGTCTTTTACTCCTGACGGAGGAAGGTATATGACGGCCGTATTGAACTTATGCCCCGCCTTTAGGCCTTCGGCGACCGAGTTATACACGGGGATGTTGCCTATTTTGGTTTCGAGAACCTGCCCGCTTCGACCCGGGCCTGTGCCGAAAACGATGTTGCCGCCGGAAAACTCGTGGCTTACCGGCGTAACGGTGCGGCTTTCCGTGCCGAGGATGTTCAAGACGCAGACCTTATCGTCCTTGGTCGCTATGTCGGCCAGGGAATTTACGCCCACGTAGTATGGAAACTTTTTGACGCCCTGTTTATGCATATGCCCTCTGCGAAACTCAGTCGTTTTTTTAAGCGGTCTTGCCGCGCCTTAAGCGCCCTTCGCTAAAATCTTTTCGGAAAGCTTTTTCCTGCCGTCCTTTTCCATCCATTTATCCATGCCAAGGGCGTAGTTCACAACCTCGCTCATGGCGCTGTCGTGCCCGAATATGCGGTACGGAAGCCGTAGTTGGTCAAGCGTTTCCTTCATGTAGGCCATGCCCCTTATGAGGTTAGGGCCGCCTCTGCCGATGACGACGAAGATCGGCGTCGGGCCGTACTTCTGGAAGTAATCCCGGAGGGCGTCGGCCATGGCGCGGAATGTCTCGTATATGTCCGTATTGTTGGCCTTGCCGCCGATTATGAAAAGCACGTTCGACTGCTTGAGCCAGTACTTAAACACTATTCTGGATATCTGGAACATCTTCTCGTAGGGCGGGTTTCCGCCGAAGTCCGAGGATATGGTGGCGCGTTCGCCCAAAAGCTCGGTTACGAGCGCGTTCGCCCCGCCGCCGAACGTCGGGGCCGTTATGGTGCCGTTCGGGTTCATGACGAAGACATCGCTCTGCCCCTG
>JBBTLC010000009.1:0-5507 GCA_038068875.1 Deltaproteobacteria bacterium | reverse complement strand
CTTTCTCTTTGAGTTCTCTTATTACGTCGGTTCCGCGCCACAGCCTTTTCGCGTGTTGTCTCGAAAGGGCGCGACCCGCGCCGTGCACCGCGCTTCCGAAGCAGTCCTCCATGCCTTTTTCCGTGCCGCGGAGGATATAGGACGCCGTGCCCATGGAGCCTCCGACAAGCAGAGGCTGGCCTACCTTTCTGTACGCGGCAGGCACCTCTATCCTTCCGGGCCCGAACGCCCTTGTGGCGCCTTTACGGTGGACGAGGAGTTTTTTCGTTTCTCCGTTTATCGTGTGAGTCTCGATCTTGCAGGTATTGTGCGCGACGTCGTAAAGGAGTTTTATTGTTTCGGGTTTCGTTCCGGTCACGCGGGAAAACGCCATCCTTGCGAGGTGCGAGATGGCCTGCCTGTTCGCGAAGGCGCAGTTTATGCCGCAGTTTACGGCCGTAAAATACCTTTGCCCCTCGGGGCTTTTTATGGGAGCGCAGACGAGCTCCCGGTCTCTTATGGGGATGCCGTACTTTTTGCTTGCCGCCTCTAAGGTCTTCAGGTAGTCCGTGCCTATCTGGTGGCCGAGGGCTCTGCTTCCGCAGTGTATGGCCATGAGCACCTGGTCTTTTTCCAGTCCGTAGGCCGAGGCGGCCTCGTTGTCGAATATCTCTTCGACGTACTGGACCTCGAGGTAGTGATTTCCGCTCCCCAAGGTGCCGACCTGTTTGAATTGCCTTTCCTTGGCCCTTGAGCTTACGTTTTCGGGAAGCGCGTCCGCGACCGCTCCGTTTTCTTCCGTGTATTCGAGGTCTTCGGCAAAGCCGTAGCCCCTGTCTATGATGTATTTGGAGCCTTTTACGAGGAGTTCGTCTATCTCATTTTCTTTGAGCCTTATCTCTCCGGTCGAGCCTACGCCCGAGGGCACGTCCCTGAAGAGTTGGTTCGCGAGGGCTTCTTTTACAGGCTCGACGTCCGCTCTGGTAAGAGGGGTCTTCAGAACCCGCACTCCGCAGTTTATGTCGAACCCGACTCCGGCGACGCTTATGACGCCTGTTTCAATGTCGAATGCCCCGACCCCGCCGATGGGAAAGCCGTATCCGGGGTGTATGTCGGCCATTGCCAAAGAGGCGTTCACTATGCCGGGAAGGCACGCGACGTTCAAGACCTGTCCCAGGGCCGGGGTGAAGCCTCCGGTTTTTTTCTCGTCATAGTCCTTCAAGAGCTCTTCCATCGTCTCTTTGTCCGCGTAAATGCGCCCCGGAACGAGCATGTCGCCGGTTTTTTCCAGTTCGCAGACCCACTCGGTCAGCCTTTTTATTTTTAATGACATTGCCGCGTCCCTCTCTTATATCCTACACGTCTATTATGCATTCGAACACGTGAGTTTCGTCAATATTCTCCCTCTCCCCTTGTGGGAGAGGGGTGGCGGGGTACCCATGCGCAGCATGGGTCGGGGGAATGTATTTAAGGCCTGAGTAGGTCGCGGCCTTGACCTCTGTCTTGACCTCGTGCTTTTGCCTGTCGAACGGCTCTCCGTAGAGCGTTCCGATGAAGATGTGTCCGGCGGCGGTTTTTTTGATTTCGTCAACCTTAAGACTTTTAACGGCGAGAGAGTGCCTATCTTGTATGGAGAGCACTTCGTTTAAGACCTCGACGAAAAGGGCCGCGAGGTCCGGCGCGTCCGCCCCGAACGTGATTTTTATCGTATGCTCGATTGTTTCAAGGTTGAACATCACGTTAAGCATGGCCTCTGCCCCGCTTTCAAAGGCATCTTCAAGGGCCTTGCCTTCCGCCCTTATGCCGACGTCGGATACGTGCTCTATGTAGGAGTAGGGCATATTGAAACTTTATGCCATGAACGGCTAAATGTCAATCAGGCAGGGAGGAAGAGGTTGCAATCAACCTGTAATTGTTTCCTGATTTCGCTTGTAAAATACAGGCTATGAATTTATAATAATCCATGGGCAAATACGATTTTGGACAGGCAATAGACTCTTTGGCTTTCGTAAAAGGGTCTTTTTTGTTTTTATGAGCGAATTCATCAATAAAATAAAAAACACCATTAAAAAATACAACATGTTCGAAAGCGGGAGGAATCTTTGCGTCGCGGTTTCGGGCGGCGTTGACTCCATGGTTCTTTTGCGCGCTCTTTATGCCCTCAAAGATGAACTGTCTCTTAATCTTTCCGTGTGCCACGTAAATCATAATTTAAGGGGCGCGGAGTCTCGAAGAGACCTCGCCTTTGTCAGGGACGCGAGTCAAAAGATGGGGCTTAGGTTCGTGTCAAAGACTCTTAAAAAAGGCGAACTCACAATTCGCAAAGGCGTTTCCCTTCAATCGTTGGCGCGGGATAAGCGCTTCCGCGCTCTCGAAGAGGCGATGAAAGAGCTTCAAGCGGACGCGATAGTCCTCGGTCACAACTCAGGCGACAGCGTCGAGACGTTTCTCATGAGAGTCTTAAAGGGATGCGGCCTTAAGGGGCTTTGCGGAATACCTCCGAAGAGGGGGCCGTTTGTGAGGCCTCTTATAGAGATATCGCGCGCGGAGGTAGATTGGTACGCTAAAAAAGAAGGCGTGCGTCATGTCGAGGACTCGACCAATAAGACCGATAAGTATCTCAGAAATAGCGTCCGCCTGAAACTCATTCCTTTTATCGAAAGGCATTATAATCCGGCGATAAAAGCCACAATCCTCCGGACTCAGTCCGTGCTTCAAAGGGATGAGGCCTTCATCGAGGAGACCGCGAAGGCGGCGTATCTTTCGGCCGTTGTCGAAGAAGAAAAAGGTGTTGTAGCCCTTGACAGGGGAATGCTTCTTTCGCTTCACGAGGCTCTTTCCGCGAGGGTGTTTCTCATGGCGGCGCAGTCCGTGAAGGCAAAGGGCGATAAGGAAGAGTACGCCCATAGCGTAGAGGATTTCCTGTCGGTTGTAAGAGGCGCGAGACCTAACGCGATAATCAAACTTCACGAAGGGCTTTACGCGAGAAGAGAGTACGATAAAGTTTTCGTGTCGAGGACAAAACCTCGCTCGTTGCTACGGAAAGTTGAAGTCCGCCTCAAGGCGCCGGGCAGGACGAAGTTCGGGGGATTCGAGTTCACTGCGTCCGTCATGAATAAGAGGCCCAAGGATTTTTCTTCGGATAAGCGGTTTCCCCCCGACCCACGCCGCTTGGCGTGGGTACCCCGAAAGGGAGGTCAGGAGGGATTGATGACGGCGTATTTTGACCTTAAAAGCCTGTCCGCCCCTCTTAAGATAAGGACGTTCAGGCACGGAGACAGGATTATACCGCTCGGAATGAAAGGGCGCAAGAAACTGAAAGACATTTTTGTGGACGAAAAAGTGAGCGCTGGGAAGAGGCTTAAGACGCCGGTTATAACGGCTGGGGGCGAGGTTGCGTGGGTGGTCGGGTTCAGGCAGTCGGAGCTTTTTAAGGTTACGGAAAAAACAGGGAAGACTCTTAAGGTAGAGGTTTCGGGCGATAGTCCTTGCGATAAGTTTTAATTATTTTTCTCCCTCTCCCCATTGGGGAGAGGGCCGGGGGTGAGGGGGAGTGGCAGAAGAAGAAAGACCCCCCTCACCCGACCCACCCTTCGGGTGGGTGCCCCGCTCTCCCCAAGGGGAGAGGAGGCGGATTATTCCTGTCGTTGCATAAAGAGAAGGTTTTTGATACATTTTAAATTTGAATTCTCGAGTTCCGAACTACGGAGTCTCTTTCCATGTTGAGGTCTTATAAAGGCATCACCCCTAAACTTCACGAAACAGTCTACGTAGAGGAAGGCGCCCGTATAATCGGCGACGTCAAAATCGGCGCTCATACGAGCATCTGGTTCAACGCGGTAGTTCGCGGCGACGTCCATTACATACGCATCGGCGAGAGGACAAACGTTCAGGACAATGCGGTTCTTCACGTTACGAAAGACATTTATCCTCTTATCATAGGAAGCGACGTTACCATCGGCCATAACGCCGTGCTTCACGGATGCGTTGTGAAAGACAGGTGCCTGATAGGCATGGGAGCAATAATTCTCGATAACGCCGAGATAGGCGAGGACTCTATAATAGGCGCCGCGACGCTCGTTACGGAAAACGCCAAAATTCCGCCGAGAAGCCTTGTCCTCGGCTCACCGGGAAAGGTAGTGAGGCAATTAAAGGACGAAGAGGTTGCGAGGATTTTACAGTCCGCCAAAAACTACATGGCCTACACGCAAAACTATTTGAAAGAAGGCGTGAAAGGCAGATGAGATGCGCCTCGATAGACATAGGAACCAATACATTAAGGCTTCTTATAGGGGAAGTGTCTTTTGGCAACGGGTTGAAAACCATTGTCTATAAAAGGACCATAACGAGGCTCGGCGGAGGTTATACCATCGATGGGGGTATTCCGGAAGAGGCCTTTGAAAGAACCCTTTCGGCCATCTGTGACTTTAAAAAGATCTTGGACGAGCACGGCGTCGCGCTTGATAGGGTTTACGCGGTTGCTACAAGCGTCGTCCGAAGGGCGGTTAACGGAGCCGCCTTTGTCGCTGAGGCAAGGAAAAGAACAGGCATAGAGGTATCGGTAATATCGGGAAGCGATGAGGCCGCGTTCTCTCTTGCGGGGGTTCTTTCCGCTGTGGAGCCTTCGGGAAAAGACCGCCTCGTGATGGACATAGGCGGAGGAAGCACGGAGTTCATACTCGCGAGAGGCGGAGCAGCCATAGGACTTTGGAGCATGGATTTGGGAGTCGTGCATCTTGCCGAGACGTTCATAAAAAGCGACCCTCCTGCCGGCGTTGAGGTCATTGAAATGGAAAAAGAGATAACCGGCGTCATTGCCGCCTTGAAGCAGAGGATGAAAAAAGACGGAGTTGACCCGGGGAAGTGCTCTTCGGAAGCCGGAGTCGAACTCGTCGGCACCGCGGGCACGGTCACGACCCTCGCGGCCATAGAGCAGGACTTGAAGGTTTACGATAAGTCTCTCATAAATAATTATGTCTTGAGGCTCGGCAACATAAAGGGGATTTATAAAGACCTTTTGCGCCTTGGATTAAAAGAGAGGGCAAAGGTATTAAGCCTTGAAAAGGGCAGGGAAGATTTAATAATACCCGGTTCGGCCATATCTTTTATACTCATGGAATCTTTCGGCTTCGACAGCATGAGGGTAAGCGACGCGGGGCTTTTGGAGGGAGTTTTATTGAGCAAGGTTTTACCTGTTAAGGACGCAACCATACAAGGAGGCTTGTAAACGAAATGAAAGAAATCAAAACAGCCATCACCTTCGACGACGTTTTACTGGAGCCCGCCTTCTCAAAGGTCTTGCCGAGGGACGTGGACGTCTCCACTAAACTCACCAATAACATAAGGCTGAATGTTCCTCTCATAAGTTCCGCCATGGACAGCGTTACGGAATCGCGGATGGCCATTGCCATAGCTCAGGAAGGCGGAATCGGCATAATACACAAAAACCTCTCCGTTGAAGAGCAGGCCGCTCAGGTGGATAAGGTCAAGAAGTACGAGTCAGTCATGATATTAAAGCCGCTTTCCCT
>JBBTLC010000008.1:0-7777 GCA_038068875.1 Deltaproteobacteria bacterium | reverse complement strand
TCCGGCATCTACCCTGTTATCACGGTGCCGACTCCGGCATCAGTAAAGACCTCGAGAAGCACCGAATGTTCGACGCGGCCGTCAATTATATGAGCGGACGAAACGCCGTTTTTAACCGACTCTATGCAGCAGCCAAGCTTCGGAACCATGCCTCCGACCGCTATCTTCTTCTTCATGAGGGTCTTCGCCTCGGCTGTGGTAAGGGAGGTGATAAGCTTTTTGTGCTTATCGAGCACCCCCGCCACGTCCGTAAGGAGGATTAATTTTTCGGCCTTTAAGGCCGACGCTATTGCCCCGGCGACGGTGTCGGCGTTTATGTTATAGCTCTTTCCCTTGTCGTCGTAACCGATCGGGGCTATGACCGGAATGAAGTTGCTGTCCTCGAGGGTTTTTATGAGCTTCGGGTTCACGGACTCGACCTCTCCGGCGAAACCCATGTCCGAGCCCTTTATCTTCAAGCTCTTCGCCTTTATGAGGTTGGCGTCCTTGCCGCTAAGCCCGACGGCCTTGCCGCCGTAGTGATTTATGAGGCCGACTATCTCCGTGTTTATCTTCCCTCCCAAGACCATCTCGACGACGTCCATGGTCTCCTCGTCCGTCACGCGGATGCCCTTCACGAAACGCGATTCTTTCCCGAGGCGCGCCAGGAGGCGGCCTATCTGGGGCCCGCCGCCGTGCACCACTACCGGATTTATGCCGACATACTTCATGAGCACGATGTCCTGCGCAAAGCCCGCCTTAAGCGAGGGCTCGGTCATGGCGGCCCCGCCGTATTTTACGACTACCGTCTTTCCCGAAAACTCCCTTATGTAGGGAAGCGCCTCGAAAAGAGTTTTTACTTTATCGATGTATTTTTGCATCACGTCTCCGGAAATAAAAAGTCAAAAGTCAATAATGGACACTTTTCTTCAGCCCTAAAGGGCTGAGCTACAAATGTATTTTTGCATTACAGTATGTACCTCGACAGGTCTTCGTCTTTGAGTATGTCGGATAATCTGTCGTCCACGTATTTCCTGTCTATCGTTATTTTCTTTTCCGGCATGTCCGGCGCGTCGAAGGATATCTCGTCCAGGACCCGCTCCAGTATCGTATGAAGCCTTCTCGCGCCGATATTTTCCATCTTCTCGTTCGCGCGCGCCGCGAAGTCCGCGACCGCGTCTATCCCGTCCGCGCTGAAATCAAGGGTGGTCCCCTCTGTCTTGAGAAGAGCCATGTACTGCTTGATGAGGGCGTTTTGCGGCTCGGTCAATATCCTGACGAAGTCGTCCTTTCCCAAGGGCTCCAACTCGACCCTTATCGGAAATCTCCCCTGAAACTCGGGTATGAGGTCGGAAGGCTTGGAGATGTGAAACGCCCCGGAGGCTATGAAGAGTATGTGGTCCGTCTTCACCATTCCGTATTTGGTGTTCACGACCGAACCCTCGACTATGGGAAGAAGGTCCCTCTGAACTCCTTCCCTCGACACGTCCGGCCCGTGTCCCGAGCTTTTCCCCGCGATCTTGTCTATCTCGTCTATGAAGACAATACCCGACTGCTCTACCCTCTCGACCGCGCCCCTCGACACCTTGTCCATGTCGACTAATTTTTGCGCCTCTTCCTGCGCTATGATTTCCCTCGCCTCGCTTACCTTAAACTTTCTTCTTTTAATCTTCTTGGGGAAGATGTTCGAGAACATGTCCTTCATGTTCATGTCCATCTCCTCAACGCCCTGCGAGGTGAATATCTCGACCATAGGCATCCTTTGCTGCTCGAACTGCTCTATCTCGATTTCCTTGTCTTCGAGTTTGCCTTCCCTCAAAAGCGTCCGGAGCTTCTCCCTCGTGGCCTTGGGCGATTCGGCCTCCATCGCGCTCTCGCCTTCCTTGGCGGGCATGTAAGTAGGAGGCACCGGAGGGGGAAGGAGACTATCGAGGAGTTTTTCCTCGGCCATCTCTCTCGCCTTGACCATGACGGACTTGGCCTCGTCTTCCTTCACCATCTTTACGGCCAACTCCATCAAGTCCCTTATGATGCTCTCGACGTCCCTGCCGACGTATCCGACCTCGGTGAATTTGCTGGCCTCGACCTTTATAAAAGGCGCCTCGGCGAGGCGCGCGAGACGCCTCGAAATCTCGGTTTTGCCGACGCCGGTCGGACCTATCATTATGATGTTTTTCGGAGCGATTTCGTCCCGAAGCTGCGGAGGGACCTGCTGGCGGCGCCACCTGTTCCTGAGCGCTATGGCGACGGCCCTCTTCGCGGCCTTCTGTCCGACTATATATTTGTCAAGCTCGGCGACTATCTCGGCCGGGGTAAAATTCTTCATGCAATGCAACCTTTCTCATCCCGAAAAATATATTTGCTTTCGGAATTATATACTTGATAAACCAAAGCTAGTTTGAACTTTTCTTAATCCCATTCTATAGTTGCTTCAACTATTCTTGTTCCGCGCCCACCTTCGGCCTGGAGCGTCACACTCGATTTACCACACTTAGGACATTTCTTAAACCCATCGTTCATACGCGTTGTATTAGTTATAAATACTTTTCCACAATTCTCCACAGGACAACGAAAGGCCGCATTGTTTCCATATATATCTGCCTCATCGTGTTCATTCTTTGGATAATATTTCCTAGATGGCATGGCGGCCTCCTTTCTTAAAGTTCTTCTACGCTTATTTCTTCGTTAGTATATATGCAAATCTCTCCCGCTATCTTCAATGCCTCCATGGCTACTGCCTTGGCGCCGAGGTTCGAATGTTTAAGAAGCGCCCTTGCCGCGGCCTGGGCATAGGGCCCTCCCGAACCTATGGCGGCTATGCCTTCTTCAGGCTCTATGACGTCGCCGTTCCCGGAGATGATGAAGGTGTGCTCTTTGTCCGCGACTATAAGAAGCGCCTCGAGCCGCCTTAATATCCTGTCCGTCCTCCAGTCCTTCGCGAGTTCCACAACGGCCCTCGTTATGTTGCCCCTGAATTCGTCTAACTTGGCGTCGAATTTGTCGAAGAGGGTAAGCGCGTCCGCTGTCGAGCCCGCGAACCCGGCAAGCACCTTGCCGTCCCTCATGGTGCGTATTTTTATCGCGCCTTTTTTTACGACCGTCGCGCCGAGCGTTACCTGCCCGTCTCCGGCCAAGGCGACTCTGCCGTCTTTTCTTACCGATATGATGGTGGTGCCGTGAAATTTAGGTTCCATAGGAATCCCCTATTCCGCTTTCATATTCGCCCTCGGATGCGCCTTGTCATAGGCGCTCATGAGGCGCTCCATCGAGACGCTCGTGTAACGCTGCGTGGTGGAGAGGTTAGCGTGCCCGAGAAGTTCCTGAATCGTCCTCAAATCCACGCCCCTGTCCAAAAGGTGAGTCGCGAAGGTGTGCCTCAGAGAATGGGGCGTCGGGGTTTTATTGATGCCGCTCGCCAAGGTATATTTTCTAACGAGCCTCTGCACCGTCCTCTGTGTTATGTGTTTTTTGCCTCTGCCGATGAAAAGCGGCTCTTCCGATAAGGCGTTCTTTCTCGCGAAAGACAAATATCTCTTTAAAGCGTCAATCGCGAAGCTTCCGAGAAGCGCTATCCTGGGCTTGCCTCCCTTGCCCAAGACCCTTATCGTGCCTTCGGTGAAATCAACATCACGCAAGTTAAGGCCCGTAAGCTCGCTAACCCTGACGCCGGACGAATAAAGGACTTCGAGTATGGCCCTGTCCTTTAAAATCTCCTCCGCGTTTATCTTCTTCCCCTCGTTGCCTTGAGGCGCCTCGACCAGGCTTTTCGCCTCTTCGACCGTAAGCACCGTAGGAAGGCGTTTTTCGACCTTCGGCCTTGTTATGAGGGCTGAAGGGTCTTTCTTTATGATTTCTTTCCTGAGGAGGAACGCGAAGAAACTTTTTATCGAGGAAAGTTTCCTCGCGATTGTCGCCTTCTTGCGAGTTCCGTGGAGATTCGCGGCAAAGGCCGTTATGTCGCTCTCCTTAACGCCGGTAACTGCGCCCCCGGACGATAAAGCGAGCGAATCTTCGAGAAACCGCGTGAATTCGCGTAAATCCCTCTCATAGGCGAGGCGCGTGTGAATTGAGGCGTTTTTTTCAGCCTCGAGGTAATCGAGAAAGGCTTCGATAAGCACCTTCACTGCGCTATCCCCCATATGCCTTTTATAACACCAAAACGCGAAACCTGCAAATATAAACCGCCAATTCATCCCGAAATACTGCGTTCTCGACAATTTTGCTCCTCACCGTATATCCACTATACGGTTGCGTCGCGAAATTGCCGAGGCCTTGTCTTTCGGACGACTTGGCGGTTTACACAAATCAGCTTCTCCGGCAAACCGGCCTGCCTACCTTATCACGTTTCCAATCCTCCCGAACCTCAAGCCGCCGCGCTCCGCGTCAATCGAGAAATATATAAAGAGCGCCCTTCCCTTTATCTCGCTCACCGGCACCGGACCCCAGAACCTGCTGTCGAAACTCCTGTCCCTGTTGTCTCCCATGACGAACACGTACCCCTCGGGCACCGTGTAGGGGGCGAAGTTGTCTCCGGTGGAATCCCCGTAAACGTTCCCCTTAAAAATCCCGTAGGGGTCTTCAATGGCCGTGCCATTTATGAAGATCCGCCTTTTCTTCACCTCGATGGTTTCACCGGGAACCCCCATGACCCTTTTTATGTAGTCCTTGGTCCTGTCGCCCGGGAATCTAAAGACTATCACGTCACCTCTTTTTATCTCTCCCCAGGCGGGCTTCATCACGGACTCGATAATCGGGGTCAAGAACACGGTATGACCGAAAAGCGTCCAACTCTCCCATCCTATTATGCCGGGCTTGGGAACCTGCACGCCGTAGCTGAGTTTGCTTACGAAAAGGTGGTCTCCTATGAGGAGGGTATCTTCCATGGACGGCGAGGGAATCTTGAAGGCCTGTATTATGAACATCCTTATGAGTATGGCGAGGACGAGCGCTATTATAATGGCTTCCGCGGTTTCTTTAACGGCCTTCTTGACTTTCGAGCCGTGTTTTATTTTTTTAACGTCTTCTTTGGTTTCGGTTTTTTCAGCCGTCATGAAATCGCCTTTCAGATGGAATTTATATGTGACATCATAAAACGATAAAGAAAAATCCCGAAACAATCCTTCGGCCATTCGACAAGGTAGGGGCACGATGCATCGTGCCCCTACTCTTATTTCGGCATCCGCGCAAAACCTCAATCCACTTTCAAAACAGTCAAGAAGGCCTCCTGCGGCAGCTCCACCCTGCCGACCTGCTTCATCCTCTTCTTGCCCTCTTTTTGCTTTTCGAGGAGTTTTCTCTTTCTCGTTATGTCTCCGCCGTAGCACTTGGCAATGACGTTTTTCCTTAAGGCCTTTATCGAATCCCTCGCTATGACCCTCCCGCCTATGGCCGACTGTATGACGACCTCGAACATCTGCCTCGGTATGACGGCCTTCATCTTCTCGACTATGTTGCGTCCTCTGTAAAACGCCTTATCCCTCGGAGTTATGACGGAAAGGGCGTCCACGTGTTGACCGTTTATGAGTATGTCGAGGCGCACGAGATTCCCTTCCTTATAATCCAGATACTCGTAATCCATGGAAGCGTAACCCTTGGAAAGGGTCTTAAGCCTGTCGAAGAAATCCAGCACCACCTCGGCCAAAGGCATTTCGTAAACAAGCATGACTCTCGTCGGGCTTATGTATTTAATCTCCCTCTGCACCCCGCGCCGCGCTTCGCAAAGGCCCAGAAGCGCGCCTAAAAACTCGCTCGGCATGTGTATCGAGGCCAGTATGTACGGCTCCTCGAACTTCTCGACTCCGGGCGGAACCTCGGAGGGGTTGTCTATGTAGTCGACCTCGCCGTTTTTATGCGTTATCCTGTAAACGACCGTAGGGGCAGTGGTTATGAGCTGCATCCCGTATTCCCGCTCGAGCCTCTCCTGTATTATCTCCATGTGGAAAAGGCCCAAGAAGCCGCACCTGAAACCGAACCCCAAGGCAAGGCTCGTCTCGGGTTCGTAAATAATGGAAGAGTCATTGAGGCTCAATTTGGCAAGAGACTCTTTCAGATCCTCGTACTGGGACGAATCAATGGGATACAAGCCGGCGAAGACCATGCTCTTTAAAATCTTGTATCCCGGAAGAGGCTCTTTTGCCGGGTTCATGGCGTCCATTATGGTATCCCCGACCTTCGTGTCCCTCACCTCTTTTATGGCGGCGGTTATGAAGCCGACCTCTCCGGCCGAAAGGCTCTCGACCTGCTTCGGATGAGGGGCGAAAACGCCCAGGGTATCCACCTCGCATACCTTGCCGGTGGCGAAGAATTTTATCTTCGTCCCTTTTTTTACCGTGCCGTCCATGACCCTTACCTGCACCACGACCCCGCGATAAGCGTCGTACCAACAATCAAAAAGAAGCGCCTTGAGGGGCTTTTCAACGTCTCCCGTGGGATGAGGTATCTTTTTCACAATGGCTTCGAGGATGTCTTTTATGCCTATGCCCTCTTTCGCGCTCGCCAAGATAGCGTCGCTCGCGTCAATCCCCAGGACGTCTTCGATTTCTTTTCTTATCCTCTCCGGCTCAGCCTGCGGGAGGTCTATCTTATTCAAAACCGTCACTATCTCAAGATCCAGATCAACCGCCGTATAGAGGTGCGCCAGGGTCTGAGCCTCTACCCCTTGTGAGGCGTCAACCACGAGTATCGCGCCTTCGCACGCGGAAAGGCTCCTGCTCACCTCGTAACTGAAGTCAACGTGGCCGGGCGTGTCTATAAGATTAAGCACGTAGTCATTTCCGTCGCTTGCCTTATAATCAAGCCTCGCGGTCTGGGCCTTTATGGTAACGCCGCGCTCGCGCTCGATGTCCATCTTGTCCATGAACTGGTCAACCATCTCCCTCTTCGAAAGCGCGCCAGTCATCTCAAGGAGCCTGTCAGAGAGGGTGGATTTTCCGTGGTCTATGTGGGCGATTATGGAAAAGTTGCGTATCCTCGTTATATCGGTCATTATTCTTCCTTCTGCATTGTCATTGAACATTAGGGTAATAGGGTATTCTAAATAATTACGAGGAGTTTGTCAAAACAAGGATTAAGGCAGGGGTAACCCCTGCGCCCCGAATGTTTTAATTTGCTTAATTTTTCTCCCCTCCTTGCCAAGGAGGGGTTGGGGGAGGTTGTCTTGAGCCTGCCTTTACCCCACCCGGCCTCCCCTTATAAAGGGGAGGAGAAAAATGCGCGCCATAACAGCCTGTTGATTCATCCGCCCGCCTTACTGATTGGCGGGTGGGCCGTCCGCATTATTTGTCTTTTATATTTCCTTTGTAAAAGGTAAAATGTCACTTTACCCTCGCATCAAAAAGACGCGCAAGGGGAACCCGTCCGAAGGATGGGTCGGACTCGGATTCATACGGCAAAAGCTTGTCCCCGCAATCTTAAGCGGGGAACCAGTTCTTTTTATAAATATTTTTCTGGATTCCCGCTCAAAAGACCGCGGGAATGACAGAAGGGGCTGGATTCCCGCTTCCGCCATTATTATCGGCGGACGGGAATGACAAAGAAGGGCTATGGAGGTATCTCCGTTTGAAATACAAACTCACGCTCATATATCCGGCGCATAAGAAAAACCTCGGGACCGGCAGGAGGAAGAAATATCCCATTCCCCAGTTGAGCCTTCCCATGATAGCGGCCTTGACCGACGACAGGTTCGACGTCGAAATCAAGGACGACAATATCGAGGACATAGATTTCGACGTGAAGACCGATTTAGTGGGCATAACCACCATGACAACGCTCGCGCCGAGGGCTTACGAGATAGCCAAGG
>JBBTLC010000007.1:0-6515 GCA_038068875.1 Deltaproteobacteria bacterium | reverse complement strand
GCTCCGCGGTCCAAATGGCCTCCGCGCGGCTACGGAGCATGGCCTCTTCCTCCGCTCTGGCCTGCGCGACGGCAAGGCTTTTGGCAAGTTTTGAAATCTCTTTCGATATGGGGGCGAAGAGGTCTGCTTCGGGCATTTTGAAGATTTCGTCAGCCTTGCCCCTTTGAAGATTTTTTACCCATTCCGACATTTGCGCTATGGGCCCCACTATGCTCCATCGTATGACCAAAAGCGTTATGACGGAAATAATAACGGCATTGGCGAAGATTCTTAAAAAATTCCTGCGCCATATGCCGCGGAGATAATCGTCAATGTAAGAGGCGTCGCTGAATATTACGACCGTCCCAGTCCGCGCTCCTTCTTCGTCGTATGCCGGCACGGCGTAGAGATAAGCCTGTTTTGACGCAACCTCTTCGTAAGCGCCCATGCCTTCGTCGTCTTTAAACTCCTCGAACAATATATTAAGCTTCGATGGCAGCGCGGCGGAAAGTTCCTTCGAAACGGCTACGGTCTTGCCGGCCGCGTCATAGACCGCCACGCCGATGATCTGTTTGCCTTTGCTGATCTTTTCCGCGATGCTGTCGAGTTTCTTCGACGGCCCCTTTCGGATAAGAGGGCCTGCCGACTCCTTGACCCCTTCAGACACAAGCCACGCGCGGTGCTCCAGATCGGAAGTAAGCCTCGCCTTTTCCGATTGAACGGTAAAATAAGAAAATATTCCGGCAACGCCCGTTACGGCGATTATAAGAGCCACTATGAGCCTTAACGTAATCTTCATAGATAAACTATATCCTCCGCGTTATAAAGAGACAAAAAAAGAAGCATGTAATCCCTTAAATGGCGCGTCAGCAAGAAATTCTGCCGCACGTGTTCCCTGCCGTTTTCGCCGAGATGCCGCGCGTAATCGGGATTCTGGAGCAATTGCCTTATCGCGAGGGCGGCGCCGTCAACGCTGTGGCATAAAAGGCCGTTATGCTTGTGTTTAATCTGGACGGTTATGCCGCCCACGGACGATGCCACGACGGGCTTAGCCTTCCACAGCGCCTCCGTAACGGTAAGACCGAACCCCTCCCTTACGGACTTCTGCACTATCACGGCGGAGGCGCGCTGAAGGGCGTTTATGTGGATATCGTTTTGAGACATCAAAAGCACGTGAATATCGGGGTCTCCCTCGGCTTGTTTTTTTACCTGCTCAAATACCTCCACGGATTCCGGGTCGTCGGCGGCAGTGCCTCCGGCGAGTATCAGCTGACAATCCACGTAGCGTTTGACCTTCCTGTACGCCTCTATCACTCCGACAGGGTCTTTAAGGCGGTCAAAGCGGGAAACCTGCGTGACTATGGGTTTATCGCTCTTTATCCCGTAGGCCGAGAGCGTTTCTTCAATGACGCTGAGCGGCAGGTCTTTATTTTTATCGCTCAGAGGGTCGAGAGAAGGCGCTATCAGAAATTGCCTCAAGGAAAACTCTTTCGCGAACGCCGGCGCGGAAAAAACCGCCGCGTCGTATCTCATGATATGAGCGCGTAACGCGTCGAGCGTCTGCTTTTGCGCTTGAGATATGTCTATATGACACCGCCATATCCACTTGTTGCGCCTCTCAATCTTCTGATTCACAAGGCCTATGGGCTGGGGGTCATGGATGAACACTATATCGGAGGCACATTGAAGTTCCTGGGAATTTTTCATGTTCGTATCCCAGAAAATGTCCCACAGTTCCGGAGTTATTTCTTCGTCCGCGCCATGAAGGGCGTTATGAATCTTTTTTGTCGCGACAAAGAACTTCTCACCGCCCTTTATCACGTCCCACTTCGCGTCAACGCCCAGCTCCCTCAACAGCGGAACCATCCGGTTCAATATCTCGGCGACGCCGCCGCCTATGGCGGTCGAATTAACGTTCTGGACGGATTTTCCCTTCAGACGCTCGGCCAAAAGCCTCAATTCATGGAGCACGCCCTTGCCTACTATGGGCTCGTATTCTTCGATCTTCACCATGTTCATTTCCTGTTCGGGACGCGCATATCGGCAAGCGCCATAATCCTTCTTTCCAATATATCCAATATGTTCACCCGTATGCCTTCGCCTGTCTGCGTATACGGGTCTATCCTCACGATATTAACCGCCAATTCCTCTTCTCCGAGAGATGCCGCGAGCCAGTTTGAAAAATCATTTGTCGGCCGTTCAAGTCTTAACCTCGCCTCGAACATGTGGAAATATATCGAATCGAGGCTTACCAGCCGCAAACAATTCGAAAATTCTTCAAGGTCGCGGGCCTTGTAATCCGTGGGCAAAACAAAGCTTACCGATTTAAGAAAGTCGAATTCCTCGCCTTCGGGGGCGGTCAAATTCCTCAGGCGGGGACGTTTCTCCAAAGCGCCCTCGATTATCGAAATCAAAGATTCCCTGATGGAACCGATGCTCGAATAGGCCATGATGTCGACGGAGGAAAGCTCCTCGGCGAGAGGTTCGTCGCCGAGCGCGGCTGAGACCCAGTAAGCGAAATCGTTCGGCGGTTCGGGAGCAAGATGCAGGTGCTGTCTCACGAAATGGTGCGTGTGATAGTAAATAGAAGAACTGCCGATCGCGCGGATTTGTCCCGCAAGTTCGGGCAACGTGGCGGCCCTGACGCCGGTAAGTTCCACCAGACGCAGGCTCGAATAGAATATGAACGGTTCGTCGGCTTTAAAGGTCATACTACGATATATCTTACCGCCATAATCGGCCCATGGCAACCCCTTTGTGAACTCCGGCGCGCCGTTCCCACGCTGGAGCGTGGGAACGATAAGAATTTTTTTTCTTGTCATTCCCGAGGTTTTAATCGGGAATCCAGAATCTTTTTTGTTTTAAAAATACAGAACTGGATTCCCGCTCAAAAGACCGCGGGAATGACAAATTGGGCAGATTGCGGGAATGATAAAATATATACAAAGATCAAAGCAAACTCATCATGCCAAAAATTACCCCCTTACCCCATCTCCTTTTCTATCTCTCTCGCGGCCCTTCTTGACTCGAACATCACTCTGCCGAAGGACTTGAACCTGTCCATAACGACCAATAGATAATAACCGTCCTTAAGGGGGAACATGACTACCTTCGACTCCCCTGCCTGTATTGCCACGCTTTCCACGTCGTCCTTATCGTGCGTATTCGCGGCTACGTCCTTCAGCATGTTGAGTATAAGACCCTTGTGCGCGCCTATGGCGTCGAGTTCAAGCCCCGCTGCAACGGAAAAAGAATCCACCATCTCGCCTTCGAAGTCGAGCATCACCGCGCCTCTGGCATGAGATTTTTCCGTAAGAGTTTCGAGTATTTTTTTGAACGACATGAACGGCCCTCCGCCTACAAAGCAACCGTCACGACCTTCGACGCTCCGGGCTCCGGCATTGTTATGCCGAAGAGCGTATCGGCCATCTCCATGGTTCTTTTGTTATGCGTTATGAGTATGAACTGGCTGTGGCAAGACATTTCCTTGACGAAACCGTTGAAGCGATCGACGTTCACGTCGTCCAAGGGCGCGTCAACCTCGTCCAGGAGGCAAAATGGCGCCGGCTTTATGAGGAATATCGCGAATATGAGGGCAGTAGCGGTAAGGGCCTTCTCTCCGCCGGACAAGAGGTTTATGTTTTGGAGTTTCTTCCCGGGCGGCTGCGCCACTATGTCAACGCCGCACTCGAGTATGTCGCCCTCGCCCGTAATCCGAAGTTCCGCCCTGCCGCCGGTGAAAAACTTCGGAAACGTCTCGGTGAATTTGGCATTGACCTCGTCGAATGTCTTCTGAAAAAGCTCCCTCGTGGTTCTGTTTATCCTGGTTATCGCGGACTGGAGGCTCTCGACTGATTTGTCGAGGTCGAGTTGCTGGGCGGCCAGGAAATCGTGCCTCTTTTCAAGCTCCGCGTATTCTTCCAAAGCCGAGAGGCTGACTTCTCCCATGGCGCCGAGTTTCTCGCGAAGCTCCTTAACGCTTGCGTCAAGAGTTCCGCGCTCCATCGCGAGGACGTCCTCTGCCGGAATGTAAGACGTTATGTCCGTTCCGTATCTTTCAACGGATTTTTCTTTCATGTTCACGGAGGAAAGGTCAATCTCCCTCAACTCGAGCGTGACGGCGTTTCTCGCTTCTTTCACCTTCAAGAGTTCGGAGTTAAGGGCCTTTATCCCGGATTCGAGCTTTTTTATTTCAGCAGAGGCGGAAGCCAGTTCCTCTTCCCTTTGGACGAAGTCCTTCCGGAGCGCGTCCTTCCTTACGAGAAGCCCCTCTAACAATTCCTTGTGAGCAAGTTCTTCTTTTGCCTTCGCCTCTATCTCAGCCGATGAAGAACCTATCTCAAAGTTCTTGGACTCGATCCTCTTTTCTATCTCTGAGATAACCCTGCCCTTATCAAGGGACTGGGACGAAATATTCGATTTCCTTTCCTCAAGCGAGGCCAAAACGACCTTTATGCCGGAGAGGTCGTCCTGCATCGAGTCTTTCTTAAGCTTAAGGCTCGATGTATCTTCAGAAATCTCCTTTATGCGGCGTTCTTTTATTGCTATGCCGCGTTCCAATTCTTCTCTCTCTTTCAGGAGTTCCGCCTTCTTGACCGCTATGGAAGAAAGCGATTCGTCCGTTAAGCGGAGTTCCGTTGAAAAGGCGTTTGCCTTTTCCTTGAGCCTCTCTAATTCGTCCCCGGCCCTCTTAAGCTCCCCTTCCATGTTCGCCTTTTCTATGTCGTCCGAATAAAGCCTATTCCTGTAGTTTTCGATGGCGGCCTTAAGCCCCGAGAGTTCGGAATCGAGCCTCTTTAATCCCTCGGCAAGAGACCCGGAAAAGGCCTCGAGAGAGGCCGTCTCAGAGGTGAGGTCTTTTATCTCTCTGCGCTTAAGCAGGATATTGGCTTCGTTTCCGTTGGAGGCTCCGCCGGTTATTACGCCCTGCGGATCAACCGTCTCTCCGTCCATCGTAACGATTGTTCTTCTCGCCCCGTTGGTCTTCCATATGTCGAGGGCTACGGCCAAATCCTTTACCACAAGCGTATCTCCCATGAGGCACGCGATAAACCCCTTGCAGTCGTCCTTTACCGAAATCTCGTCCCTCAAAAACTTCGCGCCTGAGGGGAGTTGCGGGGAAGAATCCTCGTATAGGCGCATGTCGTTAAGCGGCACGAAACTTCCCCTGCCGCCTGAACTGGATTTAAGATACTCAACCGCCCTAAGCCCGTCAATCTGATTTTCGACCAGCACGTACTGAAGCCTTTCGCCCAATACCGCCTCGACCGCCATCTCAAAGCCTCTTGTGGTTTCTATGGCGTCCGCCATGAGCCCTTTTACGTTTATCGAGCAATCGTTTTCCATGACCGCGCGGACCCCGTCTTTTATGCCGGCCATGCCGCGTTCCATCTCTTCAAGCGTGTTCAATCTGGCCTTCTTTGAGGTAAGTTCGGCGCTTGCGCGGTTAAAGTCTTCGGTTTTGGAGGCGCGCTCGGCCTCGAACGCAATGCGCCTTTGCTCGAGGATTTTTAATTCCGCTTCGCCCTCTTCTTTTCTTTTTAAAAGAGCGATTATCTTTTCCTTAAGCGCTTCGAAGGGCGCGAATTTGCCTTCTATGGCCTTAAGCGTGTCCGCGGATTCGCTCTCGTACTTCGCATGCCTCAGCCGAAGGCTTTCCTCTTCGCGGATATGACTCTGCATGAGGTGCTTCGCGTTCGCAATCATGGCATTGGATTCCATGAAAGACGTTTCCTCGGCCTTAAGCGCAAGTTCCTTTTCAACGAGCACCCTCTGCATGGCCGCAGTCTCGTCTTCCTTGCGGGAAAGCCTGACCCTGTTATCGCCTATCGCGTCCTCGACCTTAACGAGTTCTGTCTTAAGCCCTTCGAGTTCCTTTTTCGAAACTCCCTTATGACCTTTCAATTCCTCTATGTCGGAGGCAAGCCTCCCTATCGTCCTCTTAAGCTCGTCGGAGCGAAGACGCGCGAGCTCAATGACGCGTTCCTCCGCCTGAACGCCTGATTCGAGTTCAAAACTCTTCTCTCTTAAGGCGTTGAAATCTCCTTCTTTTTCAAGGTACTCGATATTGGTTTCCTGAAGAAGCGTTTCGCGCCCCGACAAGTCGGCGGCAAGGGCTATTTCCCTGTCCTCGGATTCGGCTATGGCCTTCTCGACCAGAGAGCGTTTATCGAGCATGGCCTTCAGTTGAAGATACATGAGATAGAGGTCTAACTTTTTGAGTTCGTCTTTAAAGACCTTGTACCTCTCGGCCTTCTTCGCCTGGCGGTTCAAGGAATTAAGCTGGCGCTTTACCTCGGCCATTATGTCTCCGACGCGAAGCAGGTTTTGCTTAGTAGCGTCGAGCCGCCTTAGCGCGGCGTCTTTTTTGTGCTTATACTTATTTATGCCGGCGGCCTCTTCAAAGATGCTCCGCCTCTCTTCCGGCTTCGCGGTTATGAGCCACCCGACCTGCCCCTGCTCGATTATCGAATAGGCTTCTCTCCCGATTCCGGTGTCGCCGAAAAAGTCTATTATGTCCTTCAACCGGGAAGGAA
>JBBTLC010000006.1:0-1195 GCA_038068875.1 Deltaproteobacteria bacterium | reverse complement strand
CCAAAGGAAAAAAACTCTACGATAAACGCGAATCTCTTAAGAAAAAAACCGTTGAGCGGGAAATGCATAAGGCAATAAAAAGAAAATGACAAACGCTACCCGGTATCTTAAAAAATGAAAAACCTCCCCGAAAGCCCTTTTCCTCCCGCGCTTTTCTTCTTTCTGGATAACCCTCTCCGAAGGCTCATCTTTAACAGAGAAAAATTCATACGCGACATGGGCATAAAACAAGGCGACACTGTTCTTGAGATGGGATGCGGCCCGGGGTTTTTTACGGAAACCCTCTCTATCGTTACGGGAAAAAACGGCAAAGTCTATGCGCAGGATGTGGAAGAAAAAATGCTTAAAAGGGTCGAGGCCAAACTCCCGGGTTTTGGATTCAAGAACGTAACCTTGCTTCTCTCCAATTCCTCTTCCCTGCCGCTCAGCGACGGCGCCTGCGACGCGGTATTTTGCGCCAACGTCTTAGAGGAGATATACCGCGAAAATGAACTTGCCGGAACGATTAAGGAAATACACAGGGTTTTGAAAAAACCCGGCATCTTGATTATAAAAGAGCACCGGCCCGGAGGCACGCGCAAAATCATGGAAGAGGTTAAAAAGGCGTTTTTAGCGCTCGGATACGAAAAATGCGTTGATATCGCGACCCTTTTTTCGTTTCATGTGAAATTCAGGAAATAAAGCGCGATTGCTCAAGGTCTTTTGTACCCTCTCCCCTTGCGGGAGAGGTTCCTCCCTTTTTCAAAGGGAGGTCAGGAGGGATTGAGGGTAGGGGTGAGGGGGTAATTGTCTCAAGACAGGCGGATTTGTATTCCTCCCTTGTTTTATGTTATAATTTTTATATGGGGGCGACCGGCTTCGACGGGACGCCGGCAAGTCGAGGGAAGCATACCGAGGTCCTATCTCCTCGTAAAACAGGGTAGACAGCCATAACTGGCGAACCAAACTACGCACTCGCCGCTTAATTAACGGCGAGCGTCCTGCATGTCCTCTCCCGCGGGCCATGTAAGGACGACACTCAGCGGGATGGCCTTCGCTACTTTGTCCCGAGCGAGCGAAGGCGAGACTCAAAGGGACTGGCTCCGCGCCCCTGCCTGTGGGGAAACGCGGCGCGAGGATCAATCATAGGCTAAGTATGTAGATGCCCCGGCTCAAGTGTTTCCGGACGTGGGTTCGATTCCCACCGCCTCCACCA
>JBBTLC010000005.1:0-1528 GCA_038068875.1 Deltaproteobacteria bacterium | reverse complement strand
CGAAGGACGTTGACCGCGTCATCAAGGAAGCGCTTAAGATTAAGGACAGGCCTGTATTCATGGACTTTGTGGTTGACGCCACGGAGAGCGTTTACCCGATGGTTCCGTCCGGACAGCCGCTGAATAAAATGCTTCTCTTGTGAAAAGGAGTTATCCGTGAGACATACGATATCGGTTTTGGTGTCGAACGAGTTCGGAGTCCTCGCGAGGATAGCCGGGCTTTTTTCAGGCAGGGGGTTCAACATAGAAAGCCTCTGCGTCGCGGAAACCACCGAGCCGTTGGTGTCCCGCATGACGATAGTGACCACCGGCGACGACCGCATAGTGGAACAGATTACGAAGCAGTTGAATAAACTCATAAGCGTCATAAAGGTTAACGACCTTACGGGCGAGGACCACTTCGAGAGGGAACTCGCCCTCATAAAGGTGAACGCCTCGGTTGAAAACAGGGCCGAGATTTTGAGCACGGTTGACATATTCAGGGCAAAGGTCGTTGACGTAAGCCCGAAGAGTTACACCATCGAGATGACGGGCGACGAGGAAAAGGTAAAGGCGATGATAGAGCTCTTGAAGCCTTTCGGCATAAAGGAGATAGCAAGGACGGGGCGGATCGCCATGGCGAGAAGCCCTAAGGTGAAATAATACAGAGCGCCATAACTTTGCATACCGGCGTTGCTTCTCGGTTCGTCGCTACGGCGTATGTAAAAATACGCCTCACTCCGAACCTTCATAGCGCCATCGGTCTGCTTTGTTCTGACGCTCTGTATAAAAAAACGGAGGATGTGACAGGATGAAAGTTTACTACGACAAAGACGCTAATCTCGAAAAAATACGCTCCAAGAAGGTCTCGGTAATAGGCTTCGGAAGCCAGGGGCACGCTCACGCGCAGAACTTGAAGGAAAGCGGAGTGGACGTCACGGTAGGTCTCCGGAAGAACGGCCCTTCGTGGAAAAAGGCCGAGGCCGCGGGACTTAAGGTGGCGGAGGTTCCGGCCGCCGTGAAGGGCGCGGACGTCGTCATGATACTCATTCCTGACGAGAGCCAGGGCGATGTCTTCCGCTCTGAGATAGAGCCGAACCTCAAAAAAGGCGCGTATCTGGCGTTCGCGCACGGCTTCAGCATACACTTCGGCCAGATTACTCCGGCCTCTGACGTAAGCGTTTTCATGGTGGCTCCGAAAGGCCCAGGCCACCTTGTTCGGCACGAGTTCACAAAGGGCAAGGGGGTTCCGACGCTCGTTGCCGTGCACCAAAACCCGGCAGGGGACGCGCTTGAAGTGGCGCTCGCTTACGCATCGGCGATAGGAGGAGGCAGGGCCGGCATAATAGAAACTAACTTCAAGTGCGAGGCCGAAACCGACCTCTTCGGCGAGCAGGCTGTTTTATGCGGCGGAGTTACTGCTCTCATCACGGCCGGATTCGAAACCCTGGTCGAGGCGGGTTACCCGCCCGAGATGGCTTACTTCGAGTGCCTGCACGAGATGAAGCTCATAGTCGACCTCATATACGAGGGCGGCATATCCAACATG
>JBBTLC010000004.1:0-1852 GCA_038068875.1 Deltaproteobacteria bacterium | reverse complement strand
TATCATGCAATCCACCATTTTGGAGAGCTCGACGCTCTCTTTTTGCCTGATGGATGTGGCGTTGCAAATGGTATTGAAGACCTTGAGTTCCTGCGCCTTGCCGAGGCAAAAACTCGCTATGTCCTTAAGCCTCTCGAAGGACTGGGTCGTCTGGGCCACTATGCCGATTTTTTTCTGTTTAGGGATGTCCTTAAGTTCCTCGACCGTCGTGGCGACGATAATGCCCTCCGAACCGTAACTTACTATGCCCTGCACCTCAGGGTGTTCCTTGTCGCCGACGACAACGACCGTATAGCCCTCGTTCGAGAGTTCGGACACGAGTTCCTGCGTCTTTTTCACGAACGGGCACGTCGCGTCAACCACGTTAAGCCCCTTTTCGTGCGCCCTGTCCATGTCGCCGAGCTTGACGCCGTGAGACCTTATGATTATGGTGCCGCCGTCCATCTCGTCAACGGTCTTTTTCGGATGAATGTTGGAGGTCTCTTCGAGCTTTTGCACGACCTGAGGATTATGGATAATCGGGCCTAAGGTGTGTATCTTCCCGTCCTCATGGTCCGCGCAGTCGGTCGCTATGTTAAGGGCCCTCTTAACGCCGAAGCAAAACCCCGCGGATTTAGCGATGAATATTTCCAAGGATTATCCTCTCCTTCACTTCTTTTAAAACCCTCGCCATTACCTCTTCGAGCGTAAGGCAAGTAGTGTCTATGAGTATGGCGTCAATCGCCTTTTTTAACGGCGAATTCGCTCTCTCGATGTCTCTCCTGTCGCGCTCGGAAATCTCTTTTCCTATCTCACCCAGGCTGTGAGGAAGATTTCCGCTTTGCTTAAGCTGAACGTGCCTTCTTATCGCCCTTTCTTTGCCCTCGGCGTCTAAAAATATCTTTACGTCCGCGTCCGGGCAAACGACCGTGCCTATGTCTCTTCCTTCCATTATGCAAAAGCCGTTCCGCGCGAGTTTTCTCTGCTCGTTTACCAAAAACTCCCTTACCGCCTTTTTCGCCGAGACGATTGAGGCGAGTTCTCCGGCGCGTTGCTTTCTTATCTCAACCGAGTAATCCTTGTTGTTAAGAAAAACCCGGGTGCCGTTATCTTTAAAAGTTATCGCGACTGTCTTTGAAAACTCCTTGAGGCCGGACTCGTCTTCGAGATTTATTCCCGCATCAAAGGCGGCAAGGGCAAAGGCCCGATACATGGCTCCGGTGTCCACGTAAACAAAATTCAACTCTTTGGCGACAAACTTGCTTATGGTGCTCTTTCCTACCCCCGAAGGGCCGTCTATGGCTATCACGGGGCCGCGTTTTTTCATCTTACTGATACGCTGTCCAAAAGAGCGAAGAACCCGGGGAAAGAAACGTCAACGCATTCCGGCCCCGCGATAGTAACGCCGTTATCGGTTTTAAGGGCGGCTATTGCGAGAGCCATTGCTATCCTGTGGTCTCCTCTACTCTCTATACTGCCGCCTTTTATCGTCTTACCCATGCCGACGCCGTGGATTATCAAGCCGTCTTTTTTTTCTTCGGTTTTTATTCCTATGGCGCCGAGCGATTCGGCCATTACTTTAATCCTGTCGCTTTCCTTTACCCTTAATTCAGTTGCCCCGCTTATCTCGGTTATTCCGTCGGCGAAGGCCGCGGCCACGCAAATTATAGGGAACTCATCTATCGCAAGAAGAAGTTCTTCGGCCCCTATCTTAATCCCTTTAAGTTTCGCGCTCTTAATTATCAGGTCGGCCGAAGGCTCGTCTTTGCCGTCGTTATTCACGACCTCGATTGATGCGCCCATGTTCTTTAATATGTCTATTATACCGCATCTTGTGGGGTTTATGCCAACGCCTCTTATCGTGAGTTCCGAG
>JBBTLC010000003.1:0-1030 GCA_038068875.1 Deltaproteobacteria bacterium | reverse complement strand
GGCGAAACCCACTCCCGGGTCTATCGCTATCTTTTCCCTGTCTATGCCGAAACCCTCCGCGACTTCAACCCTGCCAAAGAGATAATCGAATATCTCTCCCATAATGTCTTCGTAATCCGTCTCGGAGCGCATGGTTTTTGGAGTGCCCCTCATGTGCATGAGCGCGACTCCCGCACCGTGCCTTTTTACGACCTCGGCCATGAGAATGTCGCTTTGCATGGCGCTTATGTCGTTTATCGCCTCGGCCCCCGCAAAAAGAGCGAGGTCGGCGACGCGGGATTTTACCGTGTCAACCGAAACGGCCAAACCCCTTTTAGAAAGTTCTTCGACGACCGGGACGACCCGCCTTATCTCCTCTTCCACAGGGACATCATCCGCCCCGGGCCTCGAGGATTCGCCGCCCACGTCTATTATGTCCGCGCCCTCGTCCGCCATGCGAAGCGCCGCCTCGATTGCAACGTTTTTTCCCTGATATCTGCCGCCGTCATAAAAGGAATCGGGCGTAACGTTAAGAACTCCCATTACGAGAGCCCCCTTGGATACGTCGAACGAGCGGCTCCGCCCCTTGAACACGAGATGTCCGCGGTTCGTCAACCTGTCTAACGCTTCATTTATGGATTTTCCGGCAATCGGCAGGCCGTAAGGCTGGGCTTTGAGCTTATCCGCGAGACGCCTTAACTGCTTCACTGTTCCGGAAAGGATGGCGTCAGTAGAATTTATCTCGCAGGATACTACCCCTTTCGCGACCGCCGCCTCGCCGCCCGAGGCTATGGCGTCCTGCTTCAGGATGTTGGCTTGCGGCGCCGTCAAACCGGCAATCTTAAGGTTGAAGAAGACCTCTTTCGGAGCCATGAGCGCCATGCCAGCGGGGTCAACGCCGACGCGCCTCATCTCGATGCCGGCCGCTTCCGCGGACGCAATATCAATCGACCTGACGCGAAACCTCAATTGACTCTCCGCAAACCGGCGATTTGTCCGCCATACTTCGTTATCGGCCATTTTTGCTCCTCACCGTATCGGTGAACATACG
>JBBTLC010000002.1:0-13061 GCA_038068875.1 Deltaproteobacteria bacterium | reverse complement strand
GCCTCCGGCCCCTCCCGAAAAAAAGGAGGAGGTTGTTTCCGCGCCTCCGGAGCCCAAGGCCGAGGAAAAGCCCGGGGTACCCGCGCCAAGCGGCGCGGGTCGTGCCGCGCAGAAGGGCAAGAAGGGGCTTAAAGGAGAAAAGGCTGAGGCGCCGGCGAAGGGCGGAGAAAAGAAAGAAAAGGCGGTCGAGGAAAAGCCAGAGGAAGCCGCTCCGTCAATTGAGGAAAAAAAGATTCCTGCCGCGAAACCGGTAATAATAGAGGAAAAGCCGCCGGCCAAGCCTTCCAAAAAAGAGGTAAAGGTATTCGGCAAAGAAGCAAAGGCCGAGAAGACATTCTACAATAAGCAGCCCTTCCGCAAAGGGGGGGGTAAGCGCTTCGAGGTGCGCGGCGGCCGTTCCAGACAGCAGACCGTGCAACACGGCAGGGCATTAAAGAAGACCGAGATTACCGTAACCAAAGCGGAAAAGAAGGTAATAAGGATAGTTGACGCCATAGCCGTCGCCGACTTTTCCCAGAGGCTCGGCGTAAAGGCCGGAGACATAATCAAAAAGCTCATGGGGCTCGGCATCATGGCCACCGTGAACCAGTTGATAGACATAGACGCGGCGACGCTCGTTGCCGCGGATTACGGATTCGAGGTTGAGAGCGCGGCCATAGCGGAGGAAAGTCTCATGGAGCCGGGCGCGGCGGAGCCGGGCGCGGAACTTAAGCCGAGGCCCCCGGTCGTTACGGTCATGGGGCACGTTGACCACGGAAAGACCTCGCTTCTGGACGCCATACGCAGGACGAACGTCGCGAGCGCCGAGGCCGGAGGCATAACCCAGCACATAGGCGCCTATCACGTGCATCTCGATAGAGGCGACATAACCTTCCTCGACACCCCGGGCCACGAGGCCTTTACCGCCATGAGGGCGAGGGGCGCGAAGGTCACGGACATAGTGGTGTTGGTGGTGGCGGCGGACGACGGAGTGATGCCCCAGACCATCGAGGCCATAAATCACGCCAAGGCCGCGAATGTTCCGATAATAGTCGCCATCAATAAAATTGACCTTCCGGGTGCCGCTCCGCAAAAGATAAAGCAGGCCTTAACCGAATACGGGCTTGTGCACGAGGACTGGGGCGGCGACACCATATTCGTCGAGGTTTCGGCGAAGAAGAACATAAAGATAAAGGAACTCCTTGAACTCATATTGATCCAGGCCGAGATGCTGGAGCTTAAGGCCTCGGACATTGCCCCGGCCAAGGGTGTGATAATAGAGGCCAAACTCGATAAGGGAAGGGGTCCGGTCTCTACCGTGCTCGTGCAGAGCGGAAGGCTCGAGGTCGGGGATGTATGCGTCGCGGGGTTCTATTTCGGCAGGATAAGGGCAATGGTAAGCGACTGGGGAAAGAGGATAAACGAGGCCGGCCCGTCAATGCCGGTGGAGATAGTCGGGCTTTCCGGAGTTCCGCAGGCCGGAGACACCTTCATGATAGTGAAGGACGAGGCTACCGCGAGGCAGATAGCGTCTTTGAGGCTCGGTAAGCAGGAGCAGAAGGACAAAGGGAAGACCGCGAAGGTGGGGCTTCAGGACCTCTATGAAAAGATAGCCAAGGGCGAGGTAAAGGAACTGAACCTCGTCATAAAGTCCGACGTGCAGGGCTCGATAGAGGCGGTAAAGGAAGCGCTCGGGAAGATCCAATCCGAGAAGATAGGGCTTAAGATAATCCACGGCGCGGTCGGAGGCATAAACGAAGGCGACGTGATGCTCGCGTCCGCCTCCAACGCCATAATCATAGGGTTTAACGTGAGGCCCGAGCCCAAAGGAGCGCAGTTAGCCGAAGCCGAGGGCGTGGACATAAGGCTCTACACCGTAATATATAACCTCGTTGACGACATCAAAAACGCCATGACAGGAATGCTCGCTCCCATAGTGAAGGAAGAGGTCGCGGGCAGGGCGTCGGTGAGGGAGGTATTTAAGATATCGAAGGTCGGGACCGTGGCCGGGTGTTACGTGACGGACGGCCGTATTCCGAGAGGCGCGAGGGTAAGGCTCATAAGGGACAGCGTTCCGGTGTACGACGGCAAGATAGCGGCCTTAAAGAGATTCAAGGACGACATGAAGGAAGTCCAGACAGGTTTCGAGTGCGGCATATCCATAGAGGGGTATAACGACATAAAGGCCGGGGACGTCATAGAGGCCTACGAACTCAAGGAAGAGGCTGCGAAACTGTAAGGCGGCGGTTCCCCCCTTTTCCAAAGGGGGGTCAGGGGGGATTGCGGCAGGGTGATGGTAGTCGGCGTCTGTCATATAGGGCTTTTCATACATCACAGTCAATCTCTCAAGGATAAAAGGCAGACCCTTAAAAAGGTGATTGACGGGGCGAGAAACCGCTTCAACGTTTCCGTCGCCGAGGTCGGAAGCCAAGACCTCTGGCAAAAGGCGGAGATCGGAATATCGGTAGTAGGAAGCGACGTTTCAATAATAAACTCGGTCGTGGACAGGCTCATTAATTTCATAGAAGGCCTGCACGCGGCGGAGATAACGGACCACGACATAGAATTCATAAATTACTCTCTCGAGGGTAAAGACAAAAAATACATTGTTTGACGGTTGAGGCGCTCCGATGTTTCAATACGGAGCGCCCCGTATCCAAAGGCATCGGGGCGTCCATGGCAAACAGGCGAGCGGAGCGGGTCGGAGACACGATAAAGGAAGAGATAGCGCAGATGATTATCATGGGCGAGGTCAAAGACCCGAGAATCGGACTCGTTACGGTCACGAAGGTGAAGATGAGCCCTGACATGAAGTACGCGGTGGTGTTTTTCAGCATGACGGCCCCTTCCGAGGAGATTCAGGAAACCGCCGAAGGGTTAAAGAGCGCGGCCCCTTATATAAGGAGGGCGCTCGCGAAAAGGTTGAGTCTCCGGCACGTGCCGAGCGTGGATTTCAAGTACGACGATTCGCTCGACTATGCCATGAGGATAGAAGAGGCGCTTAAGAAAATAAAAGAGACATCGTAGGGGCACGATGCATCGTGCCCCTACGCAAGGGATATTTATGACGGATAATAAGTATTCGAAGATAATAGAGGTTATAAAGAAGGCAAGGCGTTTCGTGGTCGTTTCTCACGTAAACCCGGAAGGCGACGCCGTGGGCTCGCTCCTGGGCATGTATCTCGGGCTTAAGGGCATGGGTAAAGAGGCCGTGCCGTATCTCGAAGACCAACTTCCGCCGCTTTACGATTTTCTTCCCGGCAGTAAAGACATAGTGCATACGTTAGAGGGCGTAAAAGACATAGATTGCACCATAGCGGTTGATTGCGGGCAGGCCGACAGGCTCGGAGATAATTTTTCGTCGTTCAAGGAAAAGGGCGTTTTTTTGAATATAGACCATCACGTGACGAACGACAACTACGGGGACGTAAACCTCGTGGTGCCGGAGGCGAGCGCGGCCGGGGAAATAGTCTACGACGTGCTCAAGGCCGCGGGAGCGGAGATTACGAAGGGCATAGCGATAAACCTCTATACCGCCATACATACGGATACGGGATCTTTCAGGTACAGCTGTTCGACTCCGGAGGCGTTCAGAAAGGCCGGGGAGCTCGTTTCGGCCGGGGCTAATCCGTGGGACATATCGGTTAAGGTTTACGAGAATTATCCGGCGGCGCGGTTTAAACTTCTTGGCAGAACGCTCTCCACGCTCGAGTTCATGAATAACGGCGGCATAGCGGTCATGCACGTGACGCTTGAAGCGATTAAATCATCCGGCGGAACCAAGGACATGACGGACGGCTTCGTGAATTACGCGAGGGCGATAGAGGGCGTGGAGGTCGGGGTGCTCTTCAGGGAGGTCAAAAACAACGAGTATAAGGCGAGCCTCCGTTCCAAGGGCAGGATTGACGTATCGGGCGTCGCGAGTTTATTCAACGGCGGAGGGCACGCGCACGCCGCGGGTTTTAGCATAAAGGGAACCCTTAACGAGGTTAAGGCCAAGGTGGTGGCGGAGCTCGAAAAGGCTCTCAATGAGCAGTCTGCGGGACAGGCGTCCCGCCTGTCAAATGAGGGGACACGGTGAACGGAGTTCTTGTAATAGATAAGCCCAAGGGGCCGACGTCGCACGACGTCGTAAGCGCGGTTAAAAGGAAGCTTCGCGCGAAAAAGGTCGGGCATCTCGGCACGCTTGACCCTCTCGCCACCGGGGTTTTGCCGCTTGTGATAGACGGGGCGACGAAGTTCGCCTCGCGTTTATGCGGAAACGAAAAAGAGTACATGGCCGTCATGAAACTCGGCGAGACGACCGACACCTGCGACAGCGAAGGCAAGGTTATTAAAAGCTCCGACTCAACCGGGGTGACCTTCGAGGACGTCCGGAAGGCGCTCGAGGGGTTATGCGGCAAGATAAAGCAATTGCCTCCCATGTTTTCGGCCGTGAAGAAAAACGGCGTGCCTCTTTATAAGCTCGCGAGGAAGGGCATTACGGTTGAGAGGGAGCCGAAGCAGGTCGAGATATTTTCCATAGCCGGCATAAGAGCGGATTTTCCGTTCGTGACATTCACTGTGGCGTGTTCGGCAGGCACGTATGTGAGGACGATTTGCTTTGACGCGGGCGAGGCCTTGGGGTGCGGGGCGCATCTTACCGAACTGAGAAGAACGAAGAGCGGCATGTTCACTCTCGCGGATTCGGTCGGGCTTCACGAGACGCCGGAAAACCTCTTGAAAGGGATAATCCCCCTTGAACGGTGTGTTGCGGCTTTAGGCGGTCTCGCTCACGGGGTTTCGCAGGTTTCCGTTGCGCTTTAGTTTTTGCTTCATTGTTACGGATTAAATATGATATTATTTTTATTCCAAGGAGGGTAAGAAAAGGATGATTACCGTAGAGAAGAAAAAAGAGTTGGTTGAGAAGTACAAGACTCACGCAAAGGATACAGGGAGCCCGGAGGTTCAGGTGGCGATACTGAGCGAGAGGATAAGCTATCTCGACGGCCACTTGAAGGTGCACAGTTCCGACCACCACTCGAGAAGGGGTTTGCTTAAGATGGTCGGTCAGAGGCGGAGGCTTCTGGATTATCTTCGCGAGCGGGACGTGCCCCGCTATGAGAGTCTTATAGGCAGACTCGGCTTAAGGAAGTAATGCTTGCCCCCGCAATCGGGGTACCCATGCGAAGCATGGGTCGCGGGGGTCGGGCGTTTTGTTCCTGTAGTATGTAGTTCAGCCCTCCGCCTCAGGCGGAAGGGTTGATGCATATCAGGGTTAAAGCCTGTCCTAAGCCATGAGCCTGTCGAATGGTCGAAGGGCCCCGAGCTACAAAATATACGCAGACTATACCAAATTCGGCAAAGCAGTCAAATCAGGAAGGAGCGGGTAAACTCTAATGGCTAAAGTGTATGAACTGGATTACGGCGGGAGGCCGCTAAGGATAGAACTCGGCAGGATGGCGAGGCAGGCCCACGGAAGTTGTGTCGTAAGGTACGGCGATACGGTAGTGCTGGTTACGGCGTGCAGGGCGTCTTCTCCCTCAACTAACGTGGATTTTCTTCCACGTACGGGCAATTACGCGGAGATGACCTACGCGGCGGGAAAAATCCCGGGCGGGTTTTTTAAGCGCGAGGGAAGACCGAGCGAAAAAGAGGTTCTCTGCTCAAGACTCATAGACAGGCCATTAAGGCCTCTTTTCAAGGAAGGTTACGCGACAGAGACGCAGGTCATCGCGACCGTCATGTCGCTCGACCCGGCTAACGACCCGGAGATAATAGCGATAATAGGCGCCTCCGTCGCGCTCGGCATATCGGACATACCCTTCCTCGGGCCGATAGCGGCAGTGAGGGTCGGCAAGATCAACGGCAAGCTCGTCTTAAATCCGAGCCTCGCCGAGGTGAAAGAAAGCGAGATAGACCTCATCGTTGCCGCGGCCGAGAACGGGATAATAATGGTCGAGGGCGGAGCGAGGTTCATAAGCGAGGACGACGCGGTAGAGGCGTTAACCTTCGCCGAAGAGAGCGTAAAGGGAGTGCTCGCGCTTCAGGAAAAGATATATTCCGAATGCGGAGTTCCGAAGATGATTGTTGAAAAGCACGGCGTGGATGCCGCGTTAGAGGCCAAGATAAAAGATCTTTCTTCCGTTAAACTCAAGGCGGCATTAAGCATCCCGGCGAAGGTCGAGCGTTACGATAAGATGGCTCAGGTAAAGGACGAACTCATTAAAGCCCTTCTCCCGGAATATCCGGAAAAGGAAAAGACGATAAAGGTTGTTTTCAGCGATCTTAAGTACGACATAATGCGGAGAATGGTGCTTGACGAAAAACGCCGCGTTGACGGAAGGTCCTTGAAGGACATAAGGGAGATAACCTGCGAAGTGGGACTTTTGCCGAGGACGCACGGCTCGGCGCTTTTCACGAGGGGTGAAACTCAGTCCATGGTCGTTACGACGCTCGGCACCTCCGAAGACGAGCAGAAGATAGACGCGCTCGCCGGGTGGGACTACAAGAAGTTCATGCTCCACTATAACTTTCCGCCTTTTTCGACCGGAGAGGTGAAGTTTTTGAGGGGTCCGGGAAGGCGTGAGATAGGGCACGGCGCCTTGGCCGAAAGGGCCGTCAAGAGGGTTATGCCGGATAGCGTGAAGTTCCCTTATACGGTAAGGGTAGTATCCGACGTGCTCGAGTCGAACGGTTCTTCTTCAATGGCGTCGATATGCGGCGCGTCCCTTTCCCTCATGGACGCCGGAGTGCCGACGCAGGGCCACGTCGCGGGAATAGCGATGGGGCTTATAAAAGAGGCGGATAAACACGCCGTCCTCTCCGACATACTCGGCGATGAAGATCACTTGGGCGACATGGACTTCAAGGTGGCCGGCACGAGGCAGGGCATTACGGCTCTCCAGATGGACATAAAGATTGGCGGCGTAACCTCCGCGATAATGAAAGAGGCCCTTTATCAGGCCCGTGACGGAAGGCTTCATATCCTCGGCAAGATGGAAGAGGCCATAACCACGGCGAGGGGAGAACTTTCGAAGTACGCTCCGAGGATAATTACCATTACCATAAGGCTGGAGAGGATAAAAGACTTGATCGGGCCGGGAGGAAAGAACATAAAGAACATAGTCCTCCAGACAGGCGTAAAGATAGACATACAGGACGACGGCAAGGTCAATATCGCCTCTAACGACGACGCGGCCATGGCGAAGGCCATAGAGATGGTGAAGGGTCTTACCGAGGATGCCGAGATAGGCAAGCTCTACATGGGCAAGGTGAGGCGCATTACGGACTTCGGCGCGTTTGTGGAGATACTGCCGGGCATGGACGGGCTTGTCCATATATCGCATCTTTCTCACGAGAGGGTTAAGTCCGTAAGGGACGTCTTGAAGGAAGGCGACGAGGTGCTCGTCAAGGTCATAGAGATAGATAAAGACGGAAAAATAAGGCTTTCGAGGAAAGAAGCCCTCGACGCGCCGGGGTCCGAGCCTAAATAGGCTCGGATTTTTTTCTTTCTTCTCCTTCTCGTCAACCAGCGTATGGCATAGCCTCCGCGCTGTCGTACGTCCGGCCAAGGAGAACCGTCTGTGCTCGGTCGCATCTTCATACACACCCTTAAACAGGCAAAAAGATTAATAATCATAACAGTCGGATTCACCGTGCTGCTTTTCGGCATAGCTCTTATAGTGCTTCCCGGGCCGGCCTTCATAGTGATACCTGCCGGGCTCGCCATACTGGCCACGGAATTTCTTTGGGCGAAGATGCTTCTTAAGCGCGTAAAGCAGAGGACCCTCGGCATGGCGGCCTATCTCGGGTGGAACTCCGGCAACGCGCCGCCTGGAGATAGCCGCCATAGCAATGTTAAAAAGAAAAACAAGGGGAAAAAACCTCGGAAAGGCAATAAGGAAAATGACAAGGGTCAGGAAGGATTATCTTAAGCACGGGATAAAACTCATCACCGAGGAGATGAGTGAGGCCGAATCCGCCTCAATCGGGATTTGGGTAAAGAAGGGGAGCAGGGACGAAACCCCTTTGCTTGGCGGCGTATCGCATTTCATCGAGCATCTGCTCTTTAAGGGCACTGTGAAAAGGACGGCCTTGGACATAGCGCGCGAGATAGAGGGCGTCGGAGGCGTTTTGAACGCCTTTACCGGCAGGGAGTACACGTGCTTTTACGCGAAGGTCCTGAATAAGGACATACGGGTCGCGGTAGAATTACTTTCCGACATACTCATGAATTCGCTCTTCGACAAGAATGAGCTTGAAAAGGAAAGGCTCGTGGTATTGCAGGAGATAAAGATGGTCGAGGATACGCCGGACGACCTCATACACGACCTCTTCGCCGACGCCATGTGGGCGGGGCAGGCCGTGGGAAGGCCTGTTTTGGGCACCAAAAAGACGGTAGAGTCTTTTTCAAGGCAAACGGTCGTGGATTATTTCAAGAAGAATTACAGGGTTGATTCCATCTTTATAACGGTTGCCGGAGGAATAAAGCATAAAAATGTGGTAAAATTGTTAAATAGGGCTTTCGGCAGCCTGAAAAACCGGGGATGCGGCCTCGGCAAAGGCGCGAAGCCTGTTCCGCCTGTCCTGAGCGGAGCCGAAGGAAGCGGAGCCGAAGGGACGGGGAAAACCCAGCGACCGACGGCGCCTATTGCGTGCCCGGGCGGCAAGGTCGTAAGAAGAAAGCTCGAGCAGGTGCATTTTTGCATCGGCGTGCCGACAGTGCCACAGCCTCATCCCGACAGGCACAAGTTGTATCTTTTGAATACCATACTCGGCGGCGGCATGAGTTCGAGGCTTTTTCAGGAGGTCAGGGAAAAACGCGGCCTCGCGTACTCCGTGTACTCGTATCTGAACCTCATGATGGACGCGGGGGCATTGGTTATTTACGCTGGAACCTCGAAGGAGGATTTCAAGAAGGCCGTAAGGCTTATCCTGGGAGAATGCCGGAAGATTACGGAATCGGTTTCAACTAAGGAGCTTAAAAACGCGAAAGAGCAGCTGAAAGGCGGCATGCTCCTCGCCCTCGACACGAGCGACAGCAGGATGATGAAAGCGGCGCGCGACGAGATATACTTCGGGCGTACGCAATCCGTGAAGGAGATAGTCGCTTCCATAGACGCCGTCAAGGCAAGGGACGTGACGGACGCGGCAGGCAATATTTTTTCTCCCCGCAACATGACCATGGTGGCCGTCGGGAAGGTCGCGGAAGAAGACCTGCCGGCGTCTTTGAAAGTTTAACTGCCGGCATTAAGGGCATAATAAAAAAACCATCGGAGTTTCAGGGCATGAAGATACTCGTTGTCGAAGACGAAAAGAAGGTCGCAAGTTTCGTCAAAAGAGGTTTTGAGCAGGAAGGATACGCCGTTGACATGACGTCCGACGGCGAGGAGGGAGAGGTTTACGCCTCGGGCCGGGAGTACGACATAATAGTGCTGGACATAATGCTTCCGAAAAAGAGCGGCCTCGAGGTGCTAAAGGCCTTGAGGGAAAAAAACCTAAAGACCCCCGTGATTCTCTTGACCGCGAGGGATGCCGTCGAGGACAGGGTGAAGGGGCTTAATCTCGGAGCCGACGACTACATAACCAAGCCCTTCGCCTTCGAAGAACTTCTGGCCCGGGTGAGGGCGCTCGCGAGGCGCGGCGCTCAGGCGCCTTCCTCTCTTAAGTTCTCGGATCTAAGCCTCGACCCAGTGACGCGGAAGGCCAAAAGGGGCGACGAGGAAGTGGAGCTTACGCTTAAAGAGTACGCGCTTCTCGAATATCTCTTGAGGAACGCGCTTCGGGTCTTGTCAAGAACGCTCATCGCGGAGCACGTGTGGGGGCAGGACTTCGATACGGAGACGAACGTCGTTGACGTTTACATAAATCATCTGAGAAATAAGATAGACAAAGACCCGGAGAAAAAGATCATACACACGGTAAGGGGAGTGGGATACGTTTTAAAAGAGAGTTGATTCGAGAGGGGTTTATTTAAGGGTTCTCCCCTTTTATAAAGGGGAGACAGAGGGGATTAAAGAAGCTTTGTTAAATCCCCCCAACCCCCCTTTAAAAAAGGGGGAGAAAAAAGAAGAGATTTGAAAGGGGGAAGAACAAAATAAAATTCATAAAAGAAGGTCATTTTTTTGGTCTGTTTTGTTCTGACGCTTTGCTATGCGTATATGGCAGGACAGGCGTCTCGTCTGTCTATCAATTATATAATTAACCCGTATATGAGGAATTATGCTTACGAGCGCCGCGATTAAAGAATTGAAAAAAGCGGTGGGAAACGAAAACGTCTCGTTTTCCAAAGAAGACGCTATCTGTTATTCCTACGATGCCTTAGCCTCGCCATACCTTCCCGATTGCGTCGTGTTTCCTGTTTCTGCCGAAGAGGTTTCTTCGGTTTTAAAGGCCGCGAACAGATTCGGTTTTCCGGTCGTGCCGAGAGGCGCGGGCACCGGATTTTCCGGAGGAAGCCTTCCGGTCGAGGGAGGCGTCGTGCTCTCTACCGAGCGCATGGGGCGCATCGTCGAGATAGACAAAAAGAACCTTACCGCCGAGGTCGAGCCCGGCGTCATAACGGCTGATTTGCAGGACGAGGCCGAAAGGCAGGGGCTCTTTTATCCTCCTGACCCGACGAGCGTTAAATTCTCGACCATAGGCGGCAATATCGCCGAGTGCGCCGGCGGCCCGAGGGCGGTTAAGTACGGCGTAACGAAAGACTACGTGCTCGGCCTTGAAGTCGTGCTCCCGACCGGCGCGATAATTTTGACGGGCGGCAAAAAAACCATGAAGGGCGTCGTGGGCTATGACCTCACGAAGCTCATGGTAGGTTCCGAGGGAACGCTCGGGGTCGTTACGAGGGCGTATCTTAAGCTTCTGCCTCTCCCGGAGGCAAGGCGAACCATGCTCATAGAGTTTCTTGACATAGAGTCCGCGGCAAGGACTGCCGAGGCGATAATCGCTTCCGGCATAATCCCATCCATGCTTGAGTTCATAGACAGCGTCTCGCTTAGAAGCGTCGCGGAATACACCGGAACGCTATCAAGCGCCGGGGCCGTGCTTCTTGTCGAGACCGACGGAAGGGAAGAGTGCGTCGGAAAAGACTCGGACGAGATAAGAAAAATATCAATCGAGAACAAGGCGGCCTCGTTTAAGGAAGCCTCCACGAAAAACGAGGTGAGGGACCTTTGGTCTTTAAGGAGGGCAATCTCGCCTTCGCTTAATAAGCTTAAGCCGACGAAGCTTAACGAAGACGTCGTAGTGCCGAGGAGCGAACTTGTCTCGCTTGTGAGGGGGCTTGAGAAGATATCCGAAAAAAGGAACGTTCTCGTGGCGAGTTTCGGGCACGCCGGCGACGGCAACATACATGTGAACGTCATGGTCGATAAAAAGAACGCCGGCGAATTTGAGCGCGGCATGGAAGCGGTAAAGGACGTTTTCGCTCTTGCGCTCCGTCTCGGCGGCGCCATATCGGGCGAGCACGGCATAGGCATAACCAAGGCGCCTTACATAGAGATGGAGCTGTCCCCCGGCGCCATGGAGGCTATGGTATCCATAAAAAAGGCCCTTGACCCCAATGGAATACTCAACCCCGGGAAGATATTTCCCCGAAGAGCCGGGGGGCACCCACGGGGTACCCATGCGTAGCATGGGTCGGGGCGGGTCGGGTTCACTCATGAAAGATTCGATAAAAAAAAGTCTTCTCGAAGAAGCGGCCAAATGCGTGAAGTGCGGCGCGTGTAAAAGCGCCTGCCCGACCTTCGATATTCTACGGAGAGAACCATCGAGCCCGAGGGGCAGGGTGTCTTTGATAGAGGCCCGTCTCCGCGGCGCCGAAGGCATGAGGGACGAGTACGTAAAACACATAAAGGAATGCACCCTTTGCGGCTCGTGCCTTTCGGCGTGCCCCAAGGGAGTGAACGTTCCGGAACTCGTGCTCGGCGCGAGGTTCTCTCAATCGGAAGACGAGCTTATTCCGAGCGTTTTTTCTTTGGCCGCCAAAAATCTCCTCGGCGCCGAAGGCTTGGCGCCGGCCCTCGTTAAGACCATTATGAAGGCGGCGGGGAAACTTCAGGGGGTTTTTCTTAAGGATGCCGGTTCGGGAGAGGGGCTTGTAACGCGATTTTCACTCCCGTTCGTCGGCGACGGCAGACTTCTTCCGGAATTGCCGGAGGTTTTCTTTTTGGACCGTCCCGATATTTCCGCCATGAAGGACGTTAAAGCAAACGCGCGACCCACCCCTGAATCAAGTTCAGGGCAGGCTCTTCGGAAGGGTACCCCGGCCGTCGGGTTTTTTGTCGGCTGCGGAATAAACTACATGCTCCCTTCCATAGGGGAGGCTACGATAAAGGCGCTTGATTCTTCCGGCGCTTCGGTCGCCGTGCCCGCGGAACAGGTTTGTTGCGGAATGCCTGCCTTGTCCTCCGGAGACAGACAGGCCGCGAAAGAACTCGCTTTGCGTAACATAGAGGCGTTCGAGAAACTCGAACTCGACTACATAGTAACGTCTTGCGCCACGTGCGGCCACGCCTTGAAAAACGTCTTTAAAGACGTTCTCTCGGGCGAGAGGATTGAAATCAGGCGAAAGGCCGACGCCTTCGCCTCGAAGGTCAGGGACATAACCGAACTTCTTACCAAAGAGCTTATTTACGAGGCAAAGGGCGAAAGGAAACAAGGCATCGTGACTTATCACGACCCGTGCCACCTGAAGAAGTATCAGGGCATAACCGAAGAGCCGAGGGAACTTCTGGCGAAAAGCGGTCATGTCTTCAAGGGCATGAAAAATCCCTGCAAGTGCTGCGGCCTCGGAGGCGGGCTTATATTCACCAACTACGAACTCTCCATGAAGATAGCCGAAAAGAAGGCCATGTCAATAGAGGCCTCTGGCGCCGATATAGTTGCAACCGCCTGCCCGGGGTGTATAATACAGCTTAAGGACGCCTGCCACAGGTACGGGGTGGACGCCAAGGTGGTGCACGTGGTAGAGCTATTATGACGTATTTCGTATTTTGCATACACAACCACCAACCCGTCGGAAACTTCGATGACGTCCTTGAAAATTCATACACCAATGCCTACGAGCCATTTCTCCGTAAACTCCACGGAAGGCCCTCCAT
>JBBTLC010000001.1:0-4288 GCA_038068875.1 Deltaproteobacteria bacterium | reverse complement strand
AGGGAATTTAAAAAGGACGCCATAGCCGGCATTATAGTCGGCATCGTCGCGTTGCCGCTCTCCATGGCGCTTGCCATCGCCACAGGCCTTCCCCCGGAATACGGCATATATACCTCGGTTGTGGCCGGCATACTTACGGCGGTCTTCGGCGGTTCCCGCGTGCAGATATCAGGCCCGACCGCCGCGTTTATCGTGATACTCGTGCCAATTACCGCTAAATTCGGCTTTGCCGGACTCGCCCTCGCCACCATGATAGCGGGACTGATGCTTATGGCAATGGGACTCTCCGGCATGGGGCGGCTTATCGCTTTCATACCTAACCCCGTAACGACGGGATTTACGGCAGGCATCGCCGTAGTCATAGCGACGATACAGGTAAAGGATTTTCTCGGCCTCGACCTCGCAAAGATACCGAACCATTTTCTCGAAAAACTTTCCGCCATGTACGGCGCTATGCCTTCTTTCAGGATAAGCGACGCCGTCGTAGGGCTTGTAACCCTCGCCATACTCATTGTCGGCAATAAGGTTATGAAGAAAATCCCCGCGCCGCTCCTTGCCCTTGCGGCGGCGTCCGTGATAGGCATTCTTATCGAGCAGTTCTTCCCGGGCTCGGGCGTAATCACCATCAAGGGCCGTTTCGCCACCACTTACGCCCCCGATGGCATACCCCACGGATTGCCTTTCCCCGACTGGCCGTGGCATTTTCACGCGCCGTCGGACATTCCCATAGTCTGGTCGCCGGAGGTTATAAAGGAGATTATACTGGCCGCGTTCGCCATAGCCGTGCTCGGAGCGATAGAGTCTTTGCTTTCCGCCACAATCGCCGACGGAATGACCAGACGCTCGCACGACCCGAACGCCGAACTCGTGGGGCAGGGCATAGGAAATGTCGTCGCGCCGTTTTTCGGAGGCTTCGCCGCGACAGGCGCGATAGCGCGCACGGCTACGGGCGTAAGGTTCGGAGCAATCTCGCCGATCGCGTGCGTAGTTCATTCCGTATTCATTCTTTTCGCGGTGCTTGTCTTTGCCCCGTTTTTGGGTTATCTCCCGATGGCTTCGCTCGCGGCCCTTCTTTTGATGGTGGCGTGGCACATGAGCGAGGCGCGGCACTTCGCCCACACCTTGAGAATCGCGCCTCGAAGCGACGTCGTGGTGCTTTTGCTGTGCTTCGGCCTGACGGTGTTTTTCGACATGGTGGTGGCGGTCATGGTCGGAGTTATGCTTGCCGCCGTGCTTTTCATGAGGCGCATGGCCGAGGTTAGCGGAGCGAGGCTCGTCTCTCCGGAAAGCGAGGAATACGGCGAGCCGCTGCCGGAGGGGATATTCATATATGAGATAGCGGGGCCGCTTTTCTTCGGCGCCGCGCAAAAGGCCATGAGCGAGATTGGCAGAATCAGAAATCTCCACGCGGGAGTGAAAGTCGTTCTTATAGACATGAGGAATGTGCCGTTCATGGACATGACAGGTCTTGTGAATTTGACTTCCGCGCTGGAGACGCTCGAAAAACACGGGACACGCGTGATACTCGCGGGGGTGAACAAACAACCGGTAAAGGTCATGGCAAAGGCCCATTTGCAGAGGGACAGAAAATTGCTGACCGTTTCAAGGTCTTTCGTTAAAGCCCTTCAAGACGCGAGGGACGCCGTCTCGGGGACTTAACGGCTTAATATTAGAAAGTTCGCAATATCTTAAAGTTATTTTCTTTTTGTGCCGCCCGGCTTGATGCGTCCCGCCAAAAAACCCAGCCTAATCACTTATTTAGTTGATTTTCAAGACAAAATAAACTATCTTAAAGTTTTAATCCTAAGGAGTACTCTTTGAGCCATGAAAAAAAGAGACCGCATAAACGCGTTACGGAAAAAGATAGACGCAATAGACACGGAACTCTTGAAGGCGCTCAATAAGAGGGCCGGCCATGTCGTCGAGATAGGCAGGATCAAACTCGAAAAAAATAAAGAGGTGTATTCTCCCGAAAGAGAGCGCGAGATTTATAAAAGGCTTACGCTCTTGAATAAAGGGCCTCTTCCTAACGCCGCCATAAGGCACATCTTTCGCGAGGTAATGAGCGCGTCTATTTCACTTGAAAAGCCTTTGAAGATAGCGTTTTTCGGCCCTTTCGCGACCTTCACGCACGAAGCCGCGATTAAGCACTTCGGTTTATCCTGCGGTTTCGTGCCGAAAAGCTACATAGCCGACGTGTTCGACATTGTCGAGAGAGGCGAAGCTGACTTCGGGGTTGTGCCTGTCGAGAACACGGCGGAAGGCGCGGTAAGCCATACGCTCGATATGTTCATAACGTCGAATTTGAAGATTTGCGCCGAAGTGATGATTGAGGTTTCCATGGCGCTTCTTAATAAAAGCGGCCGCGTCGAAGACGTAAGAAAGGTCGCGTCCCACCCCCACGCCTTGGCCCAGTGCGGCAAGTGGCTTAAGGCGCACTTAAGAAACGTGGCCACAATGGACGCGGCCTCGACCGCAAGCGCGGCGCAACTCGCGAAGGAAGACCCGTCTGTGGCGGCCATAGCGAGCGAGGCGTCGGCGGCCTTGTACGACCTTCGCGTCATCGAGAAAAAGATAGAGGACAATCCGCACCACATGACGCGGTTTTTGGTCGTAGGGAAGAAGGACTATAAAAAGACCGGCTCTGACAAGACCTCGGTCATGTTCGCGATAAAAGACTCGCCCGGCGCCCTTTACAAGATGCTTAAGCCTTTTTCAACGCGTAACGTGAACCTTACCAAGGTGGAATCAAGGCCCATCAAGACAAAGGCGTGGGAGTACATATTCTTTCTTGATATGGACGGGCATGTGACGGACAAAAAGATAAAGGATGCGCTTAAGGAATTGACAGACATGTGCCTCTTTATAAAGGTCTTGGGTTCTTATCCGAAATCGCAGAAGATTTGAGCAGTTAAGCGGTTAAGTTTAGAAAATATATTAACTTTTAAAGACAGGCGGGACGCCTGTCCTACCATTAAAGGTGTTTCATGGGTGCCAATAAAAAATTCGATATTCCCGTATCCGAAGACATCAAAAGCCTTGTGCCTTATTCTCCGGGCAAGCCCATAGAGGAACTTGAGAGAGAACTCGGCATAACCGCGATAAAACTTGCCAGTAACGAAAATCCTCTCGGCCCTTCTACGGTCGCAATCGAGGCATTGAAGGGCGCGATACAAAACCTCCACCGCTATCCCGACGGGTCGTGTTTTTATCTCAAGAAACGTCTCTCTTCATTTCTCGGAGTGCCGGAGGATATGCTTATAACGGGCAACGGCTCGAACGAAATCATAGAGCTTCTTGTGAGGACTTTTATTCGTAAAGGCGACGAGGCAGTGATGGGGGACCCGTCCTTCGCCGTGTATCCTCTGGCCGTTCAGGCGGCCGGCGGCGTTTCGATAAAGGTGCCTTTGAAAAACTTTACCATTGACATGGAAAAAATCGCGGCCTCGTTGACCAAGAGGACGAGGCTTGTTTTCATCTCTAACCCGAATAACCCTACGGGCACGATAGTCGGGAAGGACTCGGTTGAGGCGCTCATAAAAAAACTTCCGAAGGGGGCGATACTTTGCATGGACGAGGCCTACTTCGAGTTCGTGAACAACGCCTCTTACCCTGATTCGATAAACTACGTTAAAGAGGGTTTCCCGGTTGTCGCGCTCCGCACGTTCTCGAAGATTTACGGCCTCGCGGGGCTTAGGGTAGGGTACGGAGTCGCGCCACCGGAACTCGCCGAATACATGAACAGGGTGAGGCAGCCTTTTAACGTCAATAGCCTCGCTCAGGCCGCGGCCACGGCCGCGCTTGACGACACGAAGCATGTCGAAAGGTCGAGGAAAAATAACGCCGAGGGGCTGAAATACTTTTATAAAGAACTTGAAAAGTTAGGCATGGAGTACGTACCTGCCGAGGCTAATTTCTTCCTCATAAAGGCCGGAGACGGGCAGGCCTTATACGAGGGGCTTTTAAGGAAGGGTGTCATAGTAAGGCCAATGAAGAGTTATTCGATGCCTCAATATATACGCGTTACCGTCGGAACTCCGGAGGAGAACGCGCGCTTTATATCGGCATTGAAAGAGGTCCTGGCAGGAAAGGCAGTTAAGGCTTAATAGTGGCGCCGGAAAACAATAAAAGGGGGACGTTCACCATGATAATAGTTTTAAAGAGGGAAGCAACTGAGGCCGAGATAGACCACGTCGTGGAAAAGATAAAGTCTCTTGGCCTCGCGGTACACATATCCAAGGGCAAGGAGAGGACGATTATCGGAGCCATAGGGGACGAAGCGGTTTTG